>JBBSWR010000281.1:0-17527 GCA_038046185.1 Nanobdellota archaeon | reverse complement strand
CTAAATCAGAAATTAATTCATCTTTTGTAGTTGCTTTGCTTTGTAAAGCGGCTAAAGCCAATCCAAATGCTCCTGATACTCCAATTGCTGGGGCTCCTCTTACTATCAGATTTCGAATTGCATCTGCTACTTGGTTATAATCATCATATGTTACAAATACTAGTTGATTTGGTAATTTGGTCTGATCAATCATGATTACTTTATTATCTTTCCATTCTACTGTCCTTAAAGAGGAATCAATTACAGTATCGTCCATAAATCATCTCAAAATCGAGCTTTTTAAAAATCAATTGGAAAATAAGCATTTATGATTTAGATAGATATTTTATTAGATGTAGTAAATTTAGAATGTTGGATATTTCTACTATAGAAAAATATGATTTGCAAAAAATGTACAAAGTTTATGACAAATGGCCAGAAATTGCACGAGAATCATTCGAGTCTAACCAAAAACCTGTTGATTTTGATAATATTGATCACATAATATTTGCAGGAATGGGGGGATCAGGAGCTATTGGAGATATATTTTCAGCCATATTATCAAAAACAAAGATTCATGTTAATGTGGTAAAGGGGTATCTCTTACCTACAACAGTTGATTCCAATACACTAGTCATTACCGTGAGTGTTTCAGGAAATACGGCTGAGACTTTGGCTGTATTAGATTCTGCTTACAAAAGAAAAAGTAAGATTATTGCATTTTCTTCAGGAGGAAAGATGTTAGAGTATTGTACAAAAAATAAAATTGAACATAGACTTGTTCCTCAGTATCATTCTCCTCGGGCTTCTTTTACTTCTTATTTGTATACCATGTTGAAAGTGTTACACTCTACACTTGAAATCAAGCAGCAGGATGTTTTGGAATCCATAATAGAATTGGAAAATACTAGTAAAAAAATTAGTTCTTCAAATCTAACTAAAAATAATCCATCTCTTAATCTTGCAGAATGGATTACTGATATTCCTATGATATACTATCCTTTTGGATTACAATCCGTTGCAACTAGATTCAAAAACGTACTTCAAGAAAATGCCAAAATACATGCAATTGCGGAAGATGTGGTGGAGGCATGTCACAACGGAATTGTTTCATGGGAGAGAGAAAGCAACATAAAACCAATTCTCATTCAAGGAAAAGATGATCATATTAAAACTAAAGAAATATGGAAGATCATTAAAGAATATTTTTATCAAAACAAAATTGACTATAAGGAAATAATTTCTATTGAAGGAAGTATTTTATCAAAAATAATAAATCTAGTGTATATTTTGGATTATTGCTCAATATACAAAGCAATTCTAACAGAAACGGATCCGACACCAGTAAAGTCAATCGAATTTGTTAAAGAGAAATTATAATGGAATAATGTTGGTTTAAAAAAATACAAACATGTCACAAGTTTTGTTAATTAATTTTTTGTGGATTTTATTTCCGTTTTACAAATTATTGTAGATATTTTTCTTCTATAGTTTTTGTAAAGTTTTATCTAATAATAAAAGAATTAAATACATTCATTTTAAATAAAACATATGCACAGATCACTTACAAATTCAAATAATCTAAAGGAACGTGCAAAAAAAGTAATACCTCATCAGACAGGCACATTTAGCAGGGCTGCATCTGCCTATGTAGATGGAGTTTATCCAGTTTATGCAAAATCCGGTAAAGGTTCTCATTTTACTGATGTAGATGGTAATGAATACATAGATTATCTGATGGGTTTAGGTCCCATTACCTTAGGTCACAATTATGAACCAGTGAATCAGGCTATTATCAATCAGTTAAAAGACGGAATATTATTTTCTCTCCCACATCCATTGGAAGTGGAATTATCTGAAAAGATTAGTCAGATTATTCCACATGCAGATATGGTCAAGTTTGAAAAAACTGGATCAAATGCAGTCACCGGTGCAGTTAGGGCTGCAAGAGCATTTACCAATCGTGAAAAAATAGCTTACTGTGGTTCTGGTGGAGTATGGCACGACTGGCAAGCTGCTATGGTAAGCAGAGACGGAGGTGTTCCCAAATTCAACTCGGATTTAATAAAAATTTTTGACTATAACGATTCTGATGGATTAGAGCAAATTTTTGAAGATAACAAAAATGAGATTGCTACAGTCGTATTAGAGCCAACTATGTATGAACATCCAGAAAATGATTTTCTGAAACGAGTTAGAAAATTGGTTGATCAAAATGATTCGGTATTAATCCTAGATGAAATTGTTACTGGTTTTAGGTTTGATATTGGTGGTGGTCAAAAGTTTTTTGACATAAAAGGTGATCTAGCATGTTTTGGTAAAGGCATGGGTAACGGTTTGCCTATTTCTGCGATAACTGGTCCATCTGAGTATATGAAAATTTTTGACGAATTATGGGTTTCATCTACTAATAATAGTGAAAATTTATCTCTGGCAGGAACAAATGCAGTGATAAACGAAATGCAGGAAAAAAAGACCATACTCCACTGTTGGGACATAGGCAAGAAATTACTAGAAGAGTGGAATAAAATAGTGACTAAATTCAACATAGATGCAAAAATGTATGGATATCCAATTCGAATGCATTTACAATGTTTTGATTCAAAGAAAAACGAATCGCTTGAAATGAAATCACTTCTTTTACAAGAAATGGTTAAACAGGGAATTTTTATTTCCATTTCAGGTGCCACATTCATTTGTTATTCGCATTCCAAAGAGGACATTGATAAAACATTCAGTGCCCTTGAAAGAACCTGTGAGTTTATTGTCGATAAAGTAAAAAATGATAATTATAGTGAATTCATTGAGGGGGAGCTGCCGAAAAAAATATGGAGTATGAAGCTTTCTCCAATTAAAAAACGCTTAAAATAAATAAGATATTTTTTGATAGAAAACAATCGTCAAAAACACCATAAATTTTAGAAAGTAATAGTGAAATAATTCAGATTAATTTATAGACAAAAGTTTTGGGAAAATTAAATAAGATTTAATGATTTTGTTCATTAAATATTTTTAAAATTAATTTATTATTTGAAGTTTAATCTTGTATTAATTTTATTAATCTAAACGCTTCTGATTTTCTTGTTCCTGATTCTATTCCTCGATAAGCTGCTAGATTTTCTAATGATTCAATTGAACGTGGATGAGGAAATTTTTCTATTTCTGTTTTATAACAATTAAAAGCTTTGATTTTATATTCAAATTCAGATACTATATTTACATAAACATTTGGTGCAAATGGTTCATTAACAAATCCCGGTAATTCATAGGAATAAACTTGCTTTACCTTGCTTGACGTTGGTCTAGTTACTACTAATGTAGATTCGTGTACTAATTTATGATCTCTGTTAAGATCATGTTTTGGAGTTGTATAGATAATTTCAGGATTAAATTTTTTGATTATTTCTTCTAATTTTTTATTTATTTCTAAATTTGGAACAGAATCTAATTTCATATCAGGAAAATCTAAAAAATGAACTTTAGATATGCCTAGAATTTTAGATGATTTTAAACATGATTCTCTTCTAACATTTATCATTTTTTTATCTGAATATTGACCGGTAGCTCCTTCAGTTACTACACATAACTGAATTTCATTTTTCTTTTTTGAAAGTTTTTTAATTGTTCCGCCCATTCCAAGAACTTCATCATCTGGATGAGCAGCTATGATCAAGACTTTCATATTCTGGATAATTCTGTTCGTTTATTTAGATTTTTAACGTGTTTTATTTTTTGGCTCAAATGTATTAATTCCACAAGAGTTTGTAGTTCATTTAAATCAAAACTAACGGGATTATCAAGATAGTCGCCATTATGATCATGAGTGATATGAATTTCGATCATTTCAGCGCCTAAAATGACAGCAGTTAATGGTGCCAAAAAATGTCTACAGTGATTAGAATACCCATCAAAATCATCAAGATGTAAGAAATCTAGATCTTCTAACGTACAAGGATATTTTGGAACAACGTATAGCCACTTTACATTTGGGTTGTTATACAATTCAGTTTCTTTTGGATTTTTTTCCGAGCTGATTATTATCTGCTTACCAGTTTTAAGAATGCTAGTTATCAGTGGTGTTTGTTTATTTAAAAAAAGAGATTGACTATCAGAATATCTAATTTTATAACGATTAACATATGAATTTAAAAATTCAACAGCTTCTGGATACATCGGGGTACAATACCATTCGATTCCAACTTTTTTTGAAATATTGTTAATTTGTTCAATGTTTTTTTCAGAAATTGTACTTCTAAGCAATAGATCTTTTGCTGGATGGTCATTGACAATTTTTTCATTAAATGCTTGGAATTTTACTGCATTACAACCAGCCTTTTTAGCTCCGACCATTAATTGTTCTGCAAGATCAAGATCTCCAATCCAATTAATTCCGATTTCAGCTGTAATGAAAACCATAACTAAAAGAATTACTACCTATAATTAATTACTACCTATAAATAATATAATAATTATTCATATTAAATGAAAATTGTTTTTATTAGTGGCGTAAAATTTGGATTTGAAGTATTAAAAGAGATTATAGAAAAAGGTTGGAAAATAACAGCTTTGTTTAGTTATTTACCTGAGAAAAAGAAAAATTATAGCGATTATGCAGAGTTTGATTCTATTGCAGAAAAATTCTGTATTTTTCACAAGAAAGTTGACAACATAAATGATAAAGAAAACATGGAAATTTTAAAGTCCATTAAACCAGATCTAATATTGGTTATGGGCTGGTCACAACTTTTGAAAAGTGATATTATTAATATTCCAACAATAGGCATTATTGGATCTCATCCTACTGAACTTCCAAAATATCGTGGCAGAGCGCCAATACCTTGGACTATACTTAAAGATCTCAAAAAAAGCGCAGAGACATTTTTTTGGATAGAAGAAGGCACTGATAGTGGTGATATTCTTGATCAAGAGATTTTTTCAATAGAAGAAGATGAGGATGCAAGCTCTCTATATGCTAAAGTAACGGATTTAGGTAAAAAGATGACACTAAGAAATTTAAAATTAATTGAACAGGGAGTGATTATTAGAAAAAAACAAGATACAACCAAATTCATCGAATATTGGGATAAACGAACTCCCGAAGATGGAAAAATAAATTGGTCTTGTTCGAGTAATGACATATACAAGTTGATTAGAGCTACGACACATCCCTATCCTGGAGCATTTACTTTTTTTCGAAATGGAAAATTAAAGATTTGGAAAGCATTATTGACTACAAAAGTTTCTTCCAAACCGGGACAAATAATTGAAATCAATAATTTAGGAGTATTTGTAGGAACTGGTGATAATATAATAATTCTTCAAGACGTAAGTTTTGATGATGGCATACAAATAAAAGCGCAGGAATTTTTTTCTGATAGTGATATTGGTTATGTCTTGGAGTAAAATTTGAAAAGGAAAATAGCAGTTACAACAGGTGCCAGATCTGAATACGGTATTCTGAGACCCATATTGATGCATATTAAAAAAAGTAAAAAATTGGAACTTTATCTAATTGTAGCCGGAATGCATCTTTCAAAAAAATACGGTTTAACGATAAATGAAATTAAAAAGGATGGTTTTAAAATCTATAAAACAGTTAACATGAGTCCTACTGGTGATTCTCCATATAACATGTCAAAATCTTTAGGAGAAGGAGTTATCAGATTTTCATCTGTTTTTAATAAATTAAAACCTGACATAAATTTAATTTTAGGTGATAGAGATGAAGCATTTGCTTCAGCATTAGCTGCTTCTCATATGAATATACCAAATGCGCATGTTCATGGAGGTGATAAATCCAAAGCAGGAATTGATGAGTATAACAGACATGCAATTACTAAAATTTCAAATATTCACTTTACTGGGACTAAAAAGAGTACGGAACGAGTTAAGAAAATGGGAGAAAATCCAAGATTTATTTTTCATACAGGTTCCCCTAGTATTGATGAAGTAATTAATGAAAATATCACCAATAGAAAAACCTTGGAAAAAAAATACAAGATGTGCTTTTCAGGCAACGAAATAATACTTGTTTTTCATCCTGTGACTACTGAAACTGAAAAAACTGAGCAACATATTACAAATTTATTAAATGTAATAATTAGATTTAAAAACCAAGTTATTGCAATTGCACCAAATTCAGATGCAAGTGGACAAATCATAATAAATATTTTACAAAAATATTCGAAAAATCATTCTTTTATCAGATTATACAAGAGTGTACCCAGAAGAGATTATTTAGCCATGCTAAAATACGGTGGAGTTTTAGTTGGAAATTCTAGTAGCGGGGTTATTGAGGCGAGCTATTTTGATATACCAGTAGTAAATGTTGGAATAAGACAAGAAGGTCGTGAGCGTGGAAATAATGTCGTTGACGTGACTAATGAGACTAATTCTATTATAATTGGAATTCAAAAAGCATTTAGGTTAAAAAATAAAAAATTTAGAATAAACAAGATCTATGGAAATGGTAAATCATCAGAAAAAATTGTCAAAATTTTGGAAAACATAACTATTGATAAAAGATTAATTCAAAAACAAATTCAGTATTGATTAACATGAAACAAAATGGAAAAACCAATAATAAATCAACAAATGTTACAATAAAAAAATCTAAAAACTATGATGTGTATATTTGATGTCTATACGTATTTCTAATCTTTTTGATTGTCTCTTTGAAAACACAATATTTTGATGTGAGAAAAGTTACCGTATGAAGGTTGAGTACTAAAGAATTCAGCTATTTTAGAGTTAAATACTACCTCAACAGAATTTGCTTTTGCAAGTGCAGGATAAATCACACGGGTATTAAAATAATAACTACTAAGAAAATTATCTTCATTCACCAATTGAAAACCTATTTTAGATAAATGCTTGATAACTTTATCTTTTTTTAAGTGTAAATTGTGATATGCTGGAGGAATATTTTCTAAACCTACCTCTCTTCTAGCTTGATTCAATTCTTGCCAGCCATCTTCAAAAGCCTCTAGTAAGATTAGCTTACCGTCTATTTTTACAGAGTTTGCTAAATTCGTCAAAGCGAGTAATTGAATTTTTTGATCAAGTAAATTAATAATACATCTTATAGTATATACAACATCAAATTTTTCTTTAGATTTTAAATTAAGTATATCTTTTTTTGTAAAAATAAGAGTTCCCTTTATTTTAGACATGTTTTGACTTTTTGCAAGTTTAATCATCTTTGTATTTGCATCGACTGCAAATATATCCAATGTTTTGGTTTCGGATATTATGCGAGTAGTAGTACCATTTCCACAACCTATTTCAAGACAGCGATCACCTTCATTCAAATATTTTAATAAATTTTGGATTTCTAATCTTCTTATATTTTGATCAGGCATTGTACTTAAAGTTGAAATATCATATTGATCCGCTTGTTCATTATAATGTTTAGTGACTATATTTCGCCATGCCAGAGATTTGGTCATAAGATTTACCTTATAGAAATTCCGATTAGGTTTTCCAGATCATAATTCGATTTGCATATTTGACAGTATTTATTCCATTTTTCACTATGTTTCCACTGCTCTAGACCTGTCTGATCATATTGTTGGTGTGCCATTTGCAGTAATCTTCTAGCATCATGTTTATACATGAAGTTTTTTATTGCAAATAATTCTGAAATTGTAAAATATTGGCTAACGGTAGCTGTGTATTGGGTTGCATCTCCACAGTCAGTCATAAATTCATCTAGTGCATTTAATTTCCATTGTTTTACAATTTTTTCATCAACTTTTATTTTTCCTTCTGCTACTAGTTTTAATTTGTGATCGTATTGTTGTAGCAAGTAATTTTGATTGTCATAAAAAATTGGACTACCAACATATGGAGTACATATGAATGGATCAATTTCAGCGCCATTAATAATCCAAAAATCCAAAGTTTCCATTAGATCATTAATGTTTTCATGAGCATTACCAATCATAAAAGTTGTAATAGGAGTCATTTTTGCTTTCTTTATCGTATCAAGGGTTTTTTGTAAATGAGAGCGTAGTTGGCCTTTTTGAATATCTTGATTAAGTACTTTATCTGATGCAGATTCAAATCCAAACGAGATGTATGAACAACCGGCATCCTTCATGATCTGTACAATTTCAGGTTTTACAGCTACACTTGGTGCATCACCAAGAGTTCCCCATTTGACAGTTTTATCCAAACCTGATTTAACGTATAAATCGCAAAATTCTTTTGTCCACTTGAGATTACTAGTCATGTTTTCATCAAGAATGGAAACAAAATCAACATTAAATTTTTCTTTTAGTAGTTTTACATTATTTACTGCATATTCAGGAGTCGGCCATCTTGCAGGCAATTGAAAAGTATCATTTTCCTTATCAGATATTCTAACTAATTTTTCTCCTTCTTTTCTATTGCCTTCACCATAAATATTTTGCAAGTCTATACGAGACATTCCATTGTGAGAACAAAACGTACAGCCTCTAGGACAACCACGTTCCCATACAGTATCTAATCGTCTTTTTGAGTTGTGACTTTCTAGAGAAATCGATATAGATGAATATTTAAAATAAATTTCGGTTTCCATCAAATCATATGCAGGATAAGGAACTGTATTTAGATCTGAAATAAGTGCACGAGGACCTGTGAACTTGTAACCTAGTGCTTTATCTCTAATACACAGTCCATTTACTTTTTCAAAATCTTTGGTTCCATTATTGACTTCATCATATATCTCAGAGAAGGTTTCTTCTCCTTCGCCAATAACGATCATATCTATTTCTGGTATTAATTGTAGAATTTCAGTCGGATTGTATGTGCTCCACCCGCCGCCGCCAATAAACAACGAATTTGGAGAGCACTTTCTTATCAGTGAAGATAATGGTTTTATTCTGGAATAAGTTGTTGTTAGTCCTCCAATTCCGATAATATCCCATTTTTCTGAAGATATTTCTTCTGTTATAACCTTGGATGGTACAAGTTTTCCGCCATATTTTGTTCTGAGGGCATTGAGATCAAGAATAGCTACTTGCCCACCTTTTTGTTCTACAATAGCCGCTAAAATTCCTGCCCAAAATGGGATATGATTAGGTTCTCCATCAAGTCTAACTTCAGGAACTATGAATAAAACTTTCAATTTATTTGATATACGAAAATCAAATATTTAAACTGCCATATGTACAAAAATAATATCTAAAAATGATAGTCACGTAAAAAATTACTAAATTTCATTGACCTTACTCTTTCACCAAAAATTGAACCACCTTCTGTAGCATTAATTGTTGTTACCCATGATGGTGAGCGTGAAATGAATTCCTTTAATGCTTCACTATAGAATTGGAAAAGAGGATCTAAAATACAATAGGAGTTAAAGTCAGGATTAAGTATTTTTTTAAATAATTTGTTGAATGTAGGACTGTTTCTATCAATATTTTTAGAAATTTCGCAATTATTACCATGTGTAAGTATAGTTTCCCATGAATCATCTTCTTCCCAACCATGGTTAATTCCAATTAATGCAACTGTAGCACATTTTAGAATTTGCCAGGAAATAAACCAAGATGAGGTACCAACATTTCCACCAGTTTGAATAGCAGGTAAACCGTTTAAATGATTTTTTGCTCTGACCATTAATGCAGATATTTTATTAAATGATTTTTTACCATCGTCGTAATCAAAAAGAGAATGAAGCCAATGTATTTGAATTCCAGCTTGTCTTGCACGTTCTACAGTATCATGATTGGTAAGAACTGTAAAAATTCCTTTTATTTTACTTCCATACGTATCAACAATATGATTATCATATAGTTTCCTAATAGCTGAATATGGATCAATAGTGATAACAAAATATTTCGGGAATTTATCTGGTGTAATTCCTGCATTAAGAGCATCAATTAATTTCCCATCACAGCAAACAATTGTACCTTGGTAGTTACTTTCTGCTAACAATTTTAGATGTCTATGCTTATTGATTGATGGTCCTCTTCCAATAATAATGGCAGAATGATTTTCTTTTTTGTAGTTTGGATCAACGGTAGGATCTAACTCCCTGGCAGATTTGTCATTCCATATATCTGGTAAATTTAATGCAAAATTTGTAACCCATTCTTCAAAATTTTCATATTGAGTTTTTTTCATTATTTCTTCAATACTGTTCTGCAATGATTTTGGCGGAATAGAATTATTGGACATTTCTATGCATCTAAAACATCTTAATTATATTATAATTCATCTAAGCCTAATTCTTCATCTTTTTTAGTAGATCTATATACCATAAAGGAGCCTTTTGCACCAGATTTACATATGTATTCTTCAAATTCTTCTTGGGTCAGATTTTTTTGGTTTGAATTAGTTTCAACATCATTATGATCTTGGTTTGAATTATTCTCAGACTTACGGAAATTTGTTTTCATAATTATATTTTTTCGGTAGAATATTTAAGTCTTCAAAAAAGATTTCATCAACACAATAATTCAATATTAACAAATAGGAAAATTTGCAAACTTAAAATCAATAAGATTTTATTTTTTATAACCAAATTTTATTAATAGATCAATTATTGTTTTGCATTTTCAATAAATTCTTTAATTGATGTACAGATATAATCTAATTCTTGTTTTGTTAACCCTGGGAACATCGGAATGGTTAGAATGCGTGAAGATATTGTTTCAGTGTTCTGTAGATTTAATTTCTTTTTGAGAATTTTTTTCCTATAAAAATTAGTCAAATGTGTTGGATCAAAGAAAACTTTTGACATAATACCTTTTTTAGTAAGAAATTCTTTCAAGTTGTTTCGAAGTTTATTATTTTCTAAAATTATGGAGTATAATTGATAAACATGATAATACCCCTTTGGTTCCACAGGTACTCTAATTTCTGGAAATTTTTTTAGATTAAATGAAAGATATTCAGCATTTTTTCTTCTTAGTTTGATTAGTTTATTTAATTTTTTGAGTTGAGATATTGCTAATGCAGCTGTAATACTAGACATTCGCCAATTATAACCTAGAGAAATATAATCTGGAGGTAATGTAGAAGAGAAATAGTTCAAATTTTCTTTTCTTCCATGTGATCTAATTAATTTCAATTTTTCACATAGTTGTTTCGAGTCAGTAACTATTGCTCCACCTTCGCCTGTAGTTAAAACCTTATTTCCTGCAAAACTAAAAATTCCCATATTACCAAAAGTTCCAGTCATTTTTTTATTAACATGAGAACCCAGAGATTCAGCTGCGTCTTCTATCAAGTAGATTTTTTTCTTTTGTGTAATTTCCAAAATTTCTTCAATTTTACAAGACAATCCTGCATAATGAACTGGAATTATTGCCCTTGTTTTTTTAGAGATATTTTGTTCAAGATGTTCAGGATCAAGCCCCAAATTGTCGATGTCGATATCTACGAATTTTGGTATAGCATTAACCATTAAAGCTGAATTTGGTGTAGCAATAAAAGTAAAAGAGGGGGTTATAATTTCATCACCTTTACCAATTTTTGCTGCTATTAGAGATGCATGTAATGCAGATGTTCCTGAATTAAATGAAATACAGAATTTTGAACCCACATACTCTGCCAAGGATTTCTCAAATTGAGTTATTTCAGGGCCTATAGCCCAGTCCATACCTCTTTTTAATACCATTGAAATTGATTCTAGATCATCTTTATCTGTAAAAACTCTATACAGTGGTATTTTCCAATTAGCCATTTATTTATCCAAGATAATTTGTTTTTTCTTTTTACTACTTTCTTTTATGGAATCCAATACACGTAACAATTTTAGCTCATCTCGAAAAGTGTAAGAGTAATTTTTTTGTTGTTTAATTGCTTTAAAGAAATTTTGTAGTTCCTCTTCATACAAAGTTTCTGGGGGGGTACTGCCTACATAACCTTTGGCTACATGTCCCATTTTCAGAATTTTTTCATTCGCCTTGTTTCCTTTATAAATTTTTATGAGTCCTTCATTAAAGTTACAAACAATTGTACCTTTTTCACCTACAATTTTTGTTTCTCTAAAAGAAGGAATGGACAAAACATCTACTATCATAGAACAAAGAATACCATTCCTAAATTTCACTAAAGTTTGATAAACATCATCAATATCAGCATCCAATTTTGAGACTTTTTGAACATTTCCAGTTACAGAACTTATGTCACCAAAAAGATGGGTTAACCAAAGAAGCTCTACTTGCATTAGTTCTTTTGCACCCCCGGTATTTCTCTTTGAGACAAAAAAGTTCCTGTAATTTTCCCATGGATGCCAATTAGGTAAATATTGTCCAGAATGATGTTGAATGATTAACGGTTTACCTATAATTCGTTTGATTAATAATTTTTTTAGTTCTTTAATTAAAGGATGAAAATGCATTGTATAAGACGGTGATGCGATAATTGGCTTTTTTTGTAAATGTTGAATTATTTTCTCTACATGATTAGACAGCAAATTGACTTCAGTGAAGAAATGAATATTTTTTTTAATTGCAATTTTTGCGTATTTTAGGTGTTTGTCTGGAGGAGTAGAAATTATCATGATGTTTGGTTTTAAGTCAAGAGAGTCCTTAAATGAAGACAGGATTGTTACCGGGTAATTTTTCTTTACTTCAATTCGTCTAGATTCTAAAGCATCATAACCTATGATGTCATCATATTTTAATTTGAGTAAATTTCGAATTCGTCGTTTTCCCATTGAACCTAACCCTACTACTAGAATTCGCAACTTTTCACCATTGTTACGAATATGTATCTCTCATAGAACAATCGGTCAGATTTTTGTTCCAATGTTTATCCCATTTAGTTTGTAAAGCATTTAATTCATTAGTTATTGATGGGTTGTTATATAAAAATTTCAAGATATCCTCAATGTGAAAATTATTTCCCATCTTCTTAAAAATGATTTCGGCAATTTTGAAGTCTTCTTCATAATCTAATGACATCCTGAGATTTTGTGGAAAACTTGTTTTTAATTTAACCATTATTCTTTTGATAACAAACAATTTGTCGTTATCAAAGAATCTAAGATATCCAGTTTCAGTATTAGATGTTTTTTTTAATTGGCATATTTTTTTTAAAGTTGATGTTTTAAAGCCAAATGAAGTAAATCCCGTGGGTACATTTTCTATTTTAATGCAATCAGCATTAGAATTTTCAAACTCATCTATAATTTTAGCGATTAAATCAGGATCACAGTAGATATCATCCCCATCAATTGCGATAATAAAATCAGTATTAAATTTCATAGATGTGTGTAAAAATCGGTCAAGTATATCTTCGGTACTTCCTCGAAAATAAGAAAAGTGATTTTTTTCTAGAAAGTCTATTAATTCATCATCAGATTCTTCTGTTGTTGTACAAATTATAATATCATTGATTTTTTTTAATTGATGTAATCTTTCTATCAGATATTGAATGATTGGTTTACCATCTATTTTTTTTAAAGCTTTTTTTGGTAATCTCTCACTTTTTAGTCTGACAGGTATGAAGATATGGTATTTCATAAATTTAAATTCAATTTTATCAATTATTTCTAACAATATTAATTTTGATGATAAAAGATATCTGAATGCCCATATACAGTTAGTCAAAAATTTAGAAATAGTTTTAAGTGATTCAAAATCGAATTAATAATAATGTATGACTGTTAAAAAAAATGATCTTCTACAGGAATTCAAAAATAAAAAAATTCTAATTACGGGTGGAACTGGTTCGATAGGTTTAGGATTAGCTAAACAATTGATGAAATACGAACCAAGCACGATTAGAGTTCTATCAAATGATGAAAATTCAATATTTGAAATGAAACAATTGTTTCCAAAAAATCATATTTTAACTTTTATGATAGGCGATGTTAGAGATAGAGCCCGACTAGATTTGGCAATAAAAAATATCGATATTGTTTTTCATGCGGCAGCTATGAAACATGTAGATATATGTGAACAAAATCCTTTTGATGCTGTAAAAACCAATGTTGTAGGTACAAGCAATATTTTAGAAGCATCAATAATTGAAAATGTTTCAAAATTTGTTTTTATTAGTACCGACAAAGCTACAAATCCAACAAGTACTTTGGGTGCAAGTAAATTATTAGCAGAACGCTTAACTCTTGATGCTAGTTCCTACAGAGGTAAGGGGAAAACAATTTTTTCCATAGTTCGTTTTGGAAACGTCATTGGCTCAAGAGGTTCCGTTTTTCAAATATTTTTAGAACAAATTAGGAAAGGAAAACCACTGACAGTGACGGATTCAAGAATGACTCGATTTATTATGTCAATACCGGAAGCAACTAACTTAATTTTAGAAGTTACAAATATTGCAAAGGATAGAGAGGTTTTCATTCTTAAAATGCCTAGCGTTAGAATCATAGATCTAGCAAGAAGTATGGTGAGAATTTGTAAAACTGAAGTTCTTCATGGCAAAAATCCTCCTCTCATAAAAATTTCAAAACTTAGAGAAGGGGAAAGATTCCATGAATTTTTAATAACACGTGATGAGATTCCATTTTGTCACGATATGGGTAAAATGTATAAAATTACAAAGGAAATAGTTAGTGGAAAGAAATTAAATGAAATGAATTTTAGTTCCCAAACTTCTCCAAAATTATCTCAAGAAAGATTAGATAAAATAATTTGTGAGTTATTGAAAGATAATTAATGAGTCATTAGAAGTTTGTTGAGTATCTCTTGTAGAATAATAACACTAAGCAAATTTATGAATTAGAGAATAGAAATGAAGGAATTAGCATCTAAAATCATGAAAAAATTCCTAAAACGACTATTTACTGTACCATAATAAAGAATTCACCAAAAATAATTGAAGCCATAAGGAATGTAAACAAATTAATTCAAATCTTAATTAATCGATTATTTTTATGACCGATGTTGACCGAAGAACTTGCATTTGTAGAAGGGTTGGAAGATGTAAAAGCACTCATGACAATCATAGACCAATCTAAAACAAAAATTATAAGTTTTGATTTTGAGGCACATAAAAAATTAGAAGGTTTAGGCATTAAACATTTCTTTGTAGAAGAATACATCACAGAAAAAGATGAACTAAACATAGACAATAAAACTGTGGAATTGACAAGTGGATGGTATTTACATCCAAATTTGATTGGATCTTTAAAATATAATGGGATTAACATTGGTTCACTTTTAGAAATCGAATTAATTTGGTATTTTTTTGAATATCTAAAAAGAATGATTGGGATAATAAGAATAATTGAAAAAGAAAATCCCAAGAAAATTTTTGCGGGATTTTTAGGTGATTGTGCTGAATTAGTATGTAAAGATAAAGCAATAAAATTAATGAAATATGAATCAAAAAAGAAAATGGGTTTATTTTTTGATTCAATAGAAATTCCAATTGGTATTCGTGGAAAGATAATAACCTTAAAAGTTTCAAGAAAAAATTTTTTACGTATTAAAAAATTTTTGGCAATATCAGTTAACATATTGTATAGAACTAAACCTAATTTTCATGAATTAAAAACTAAAAAAACTATACTTCTTTCAGATTATAACCCTGTCTCATATGAGAAATTGTTAGAGTCGTTATCTAGTTCAAAATACAATGTTTTTTTGTTGAATCAGAGACGACCAGCGATATGGAATTATCATAGTTTACAAATTATAAAAAACTCAAAATGTAAAATTATAGAATTACATGATTTTTCTAACAAAGAAATTGAATTAAAAATACAAAGAGAAATGAATGATGTAAAAGTTCAACTAAAAAATCTATGGAGTAACGATAAGATATTTAATGAGATATTTCGTATTGAAAATTATTCCTTTTGGAGCGCAATAAAAGAAAACTTTTCTAATTTAATAACTGCCAGATTTATTGAGTCTATTGAACGATTTATTCTGTTAAATGAATTATTTAAGAATCTAGACATATCATGCATACTTGAATGGGCTCATGTTGGTCTTGAAGATAAGATGATAGTTTCAATTGCTAATAAAAGAAAAATTCCAAATATGTTTCTACAACATGGTCTGTACATTCAAAATGTAAAATATGATAAATACATTCCAATTTTGCCAATTCTACCGTCGAATGGTTCTAAACATGTAGTTTGGGGCAAAATATTACAAGAGTTCATTCTAAAACAAGGTGCCAGACAAGAAGAAATCATTATGATAGGGAGTCCAAGACACGATAAATTTTTCAAAAAAGAACATAGAAAAAATTCGAACCAGATATTGCTTGCTGCAAATGGATTATTTCATAATAATTGCCAAGGTGCAGACACTAGAGCACTCATTAAAATGGAAAATTTTGTTAGAAAAATTTTTGAAACGATAAAAAAATATCCAGATAAGAAGATCATGATAAAATTGCATCCAGGTAAAGTTTCATTTGATATTAAACCGTTAATTCAGGAAATTGATCCTACGATTCAGGTTTATCAGAATGAAAACATAATGGATTTATTAGAAGATTGTGATTCTATGATTTCTTTAAATTATTCAACAGCGATTTTAGACGCCATGATTTTACAAAAACCAATATTAGTTTTATTACCAGAAAATCAAAATTTTGAAAATGAAATTCCTATCAAAAATGGTGCTGTACTTTCTACATCAGATGAAAATCAAATAGAATCTATGATAAACGATTTATTATATAACAAAGAGATTTGTGATGAATTAGTGAGAAAAGGAAATGACTTTGTTAATAACTACATTACAAATCAAGGTAATGCATCTGAAAAACTAGCAGAGATTTTAGAAAGTTATGGTTGAGAGTTAAAAAGGATAGATATGAATAGCAATTTGACTAGTATTGTTGTTTTAAATTATAATGCAGGCAATCTACTATTAGATTGTGTAGAGTCATTATACAAAACTCTAACTCACAAGTTTGAAGTAATAGTTGTAGATAATCTTTCTACAGACAACAGTCACAAAAAGTGTAAAGAGAAATTTCCACAGATTCGTTTAGTTGAAAATAAGGAAAATCTTGGTTATTGTGAAGGAAATAATGTGGGAATAAGAAACGCCAGTGGTGAATTCATTGTTATCTTAAATCCAGACACTAAAGTCGAGCCAAATTGGTTGGATGAATTATTCAATGCATATGAAGTGTTTGGAGACGGACTTTATCAGCCAAAAATCTTGGCATTTGAGGATAACTTGTTTGAAAGTGGAGGAAATATGCTACACGTGTTTGGTTTTGGTTATTCAAAGGGAAGAGGAGTTCCAGATAACGGTCAATACGATGAATCCTGTGAGATAGGATATGCATCAGGTGCATGCCTTTTTACAAAAACGGAAATTATAAAAAAAATAGGACTTTTTGATCCGTTTATTTTTTTGTATCATGATGACTTGGATTTAGGATGGAGAGCCGCACAGATAGGGATCAAATCATTCTACGCACCAAAAGCCAAAATCTATCATGCTGGAAGCTATAATTACAAGTGGGGTGGAAAAAAATTCTTCTGGTTAGAACGAAATAGGCATTATTGTCTGTTAACTCATTATTCAAAGAAGACATTTTACAAAATGTTACCCTCTATTATACTAGTAGAGATAATGATGATAGTTTTTTATCTTTCAAAGGGTTTTATAAAAAT
>JBBSWR010000280.1:812-4001 GCA_038046185.1 Nanobdellota archaeon | reverse complement strand
ACAAAAGCTGGCCATGGAGTGCAATCTGAAGGCGAAAAAATAATTGCAGACAGATTGTATGAATGCGGAATTAATTACATCTACGATTCCTTGATTGAAGTCAACGGTGAATGGATAAGGCCTGACTTTATATTGCCGGGGCTGAATGATTTAATCATAGAATACAAAGGAATGGATGAATTTGAATATAATCAAAAGTTTGAAAGAAAGTTAATGATATTGGCAGTTGCAGGGATACGAGTGATGGTTTTGAGTGAGAAGGATTTTGGGAGGGTAAAGGAGATTATTGTTTAGGTTTAATAAATATTAAAAATACTGGTTTAGAAGCGTATTCGAGAACTTTGTATTTTTGTCGTTTAGCAAATCTTTGCTTGCAACTTCATATCCATACTCCAAAGACTTTTGCGTTTTCCACTCATTAGCTGTCCTAGATGTCACGAAGCCAAATAGATTTTGCAAATATTCCCTATTCATCTCGAATGGAACTTTATTTTCTAATCCTAAGAAATTAATTATTTCTTCATCAGTTTTGCTTTCTGCCCTCATTTTCCTTGTTATTTGGATTATTTCATTTTGAGAAAATTTTGATTCTTCGTACAAATCCACAACCCCTTGCACTGCGCATCCTTGTCCAGCATGATGGATAAGATTGCACATTGGGCAGACAATCTCCAAATTGTTATGGGAGTTATTATTTGGGTTTCCGTCAATATGGTGGCATATTTGCCATTTTTCTGCCCTAAAATTGCAGTATTGGCAGGTATAATTGTCCCTGTTTCTAATTATCAGGCGTAATTTTTTCCATTCATCCTCAGTTATTTCTTCTTGAATGTTGCCTCTCCAAGTCTCAGGCGGTGCAAATGAAGGGTATAGTTTTTTCATTTTATTTCAGGGGATTATTTTTTCAGCAAATTGGCTTACCTTTTCTATAGCACCATTCCTGACAATCCAGTGTCCAGTGCTCATAACAGCAGAAACGCAAGTGCCACATACAGAAGCCAGCTTTGTCAATCCAAAATAATTTGCAAATGTTCCTATTGCCATGTATGTGGCTTTATAGAATACCCCTCCGACTATCAAAACAGATTCAACAGTAAAACTTATGGATTTTTTTATTACCATGTCAGCTGATTCGACGTTTGATGGATTAAAATTACTGCTTGCGTTAACCAGTGCATTGTAGTTGTCTATCAGCGGAGTCCATCTTTCCACTTCTATAATAAATTTGTCATAGGATTCGGTTTCTTTGCTGAAATATTTTATCTCGGTTCCGGCTTTTTCGTTGACTATCTTAACAGCTAAATTCAAGTTATCAACCATGTTCTTGTATTCTTCATAAGTTTGTATTTTCTGAAGGTCAATTTCTTTGAGATTTGTGCTAGTTACTGCTATGGCTATATTTGAAGCAATATCAATTTTGGCTTCAAGCCTTTTTGTATCATTTGTGAAAAAATCCTGAGTATGGTCAATAGCCGCCTCTCCTTTTGCAATCACTGAATTTGTGGCATCTTGCAGTTGCTGCCTCGTGCAGGATGCAGTTAGAATTAACATGCATATCAAAACTGCTGAATAAAGTTTAGTGTTCATTTCATCCTCCCTCTCAACTAGATATTCATATTATTGGTAGGCCCGCAGGTGTTCCTGCATCTAGGAATAAGTGGCTTATATATCCTAATGCAAGGATATTCCATAATCCCTTTTGAGCAGAGTCCATGTCTTGCCTTTCGTTTAGATTATTTATTCCAGCCCCGACAGCTATCAAAGCCGCAAAACTATGTGCAAGCTCCCTGTGGTTCGGAGATGTTGCAGGCTCTATTATGTCAGGCAGCAATCCTGCCACTCCGCCGACTAAGCCCATCCCGAAGAGTCCCGGTAATTCTATTGGTTGATCTTGTGATTTTTTTATGATACAATATGCTACTGCCCCTATTGCAGCGCCAACGAGAAAATGTGTTTTTGTGTTTGGCATTTTAACACCTCAAAAAAGGCTATCCATAAGCCTGTTGACACTTTTTCTTCTGACACGGACATCGGCTACAACTCTGTCGTAGCTTCTGCCCACAGGAGTAAGCGTGACTTGCTTTCCTGCTATCAGACTCTTTAAGGCGTTTGCAGACTGTCTGCCACCATATTGATGAAGTTCAGGAGCATCGACATTTGCAAGCCTTACTCTGTTTGTTTCATCAACCTTTCTATTGACGATAAATGTGTCACCGTCAATCACTTTAACTACGGTTCTTCTCATTTTCTCACCTCAAGATTATCTCAATGACCCGCCGATGCAATGGGCGCAGTTGTCAAAGCCCGAATTATGAGCTTCATTCAAGGAATCAAAATAAACCTTATGCTCAGGCTTTATTTCATTTATCTGGCAGTCCTGTTTTTGGTTGTATAGGTCATGCACTTCCATGTGGTTCTTGTTGCCAAGGAATCTTTTCATTTTTCAAAACACCTCCATTTTGGAGTTCAAATGAGCAAGTATTTAAGCTTTTCTATTAGTTTAATAGACAATTATATAAATTACATATAAAAATAGATGTTTTTAATCTATTTGTATATAAAACAGAAATATTTAAATATGGATTAGATTTCCAAAACCTTGGTGGTAATATGAGGGTGCTAATAACAATGCTTCTTGAATGTGTCATTAATGATATTGTCATATACAAGCAAAATCCCAACAAGGTTATATTAATCACAGTACAGAATGATAATACTTCTGCCGCAATAAAAAGATTCAGGGAAAAATTCCAGAATATTGTTTTTGAAGTTGTTTATGTTAAAGAGTTTGACGTTGTTGGCATCACCAAAAAAATTAATCAGCTGATAAGGAAAGAGAAAGGCAATACTATATTTATCAACGTCACAGAAGGAAGAAAAACCATGTCTTTGGCAGGCGTTTTTGCAGTTTCTATAAATAAGGGTCTAACCGAGGGAGCATTTTATTTAAGGCAGGATACACATGAGCTTATATCAATTCCATTGCCGGAATTCAGCCTTTTTTCTGACACTAAAATAAAAATCCTCAAGGAACTGGAGAAGTCCAATAAAGCTGTTTCTGGGATAAACAAAAGAGTTAAAGTGCACAGAAGCCTCATTTATGCATCTTTAAAAGAGCTTATCAGTGAAGGCTACATTAAGAAAGACCGTTCAATTACGGATTCAGGAAGGATTTGCCTGCTAGCTGCT
>JBBSWR010000280.1:0-802 GCA_038046185.1 Nanobdellota archaeon | reverse complement strand
GCCCTCAATAACCATTCACGGCGGAATTAATGAAATAGGAGGAAACAAAATTCTAGTTGAAAGTTCCGAAGCAAAGGTGTGGCTTGATTTTGGATTGAGTTTCAGTAAGCAAGGCTTGTATTATGACGAATGGAATAATCCAAGAAAATACAATGGAATGACTGATTACTTTGATATGGGCATGCTGCCAAATATTAAAGGTCTTTACAGGCACGATTATCTTAAAAAATCAGGGATAAAAGAGCAAAAGCTTGAGTTTGATGCTTTGTTTCTTTCGCATGCGCACGCTGACCATGCAAATGACATTGAATTTCTGCATAAGGACATGCCGATTTATTGCGGTGAAACGGCTAAGCTCATAATGCAATCTCTGGAAGAGACCGGAACAACAGAATATCTAAATCTTACTGAGCAGTTTACAGGAAAGCACTACACCAAAAATCCGCCAATAGCAAGGCCTTATCAATGCTTTAGGACAGGGGATAAAATAAAAGTCAAGGATATCACATTAGAGCCAATCCATGTTGACCATTCAATGCCAGGATGCTATGGTATGATTATTCATGCAGACGGAAAATCAATCGCATATACGGGCGATATCAGGCTGCATGGTGCAAGGGGCGGCATGACAAAAGAGTTCATAACAAAAGCAGCAAAAGAAAAGGTGGATGTTCTTCTATGTGAAGGCACAAGGCTGGATGGAAAGCCGTCAATGACAGAATCACAAGTTAAGGAGAAGATTGTTGAGTTTGTGAAAGCAACCAAAGGAATGTGCTGCGTCAATTTTCCAATAAGGGATACA
>JBBSWR010000279.1:0-5184 GCA_038046185.1 Nanobdellota archaeon | reverse complement strand
AGAAATACTAGGGATGAGCTTATATATAAATATGCCGAAGATTAAATACTATCCTGTTTAGGGGTTAGAAGTTTGTGACCCTGTGCTTGGCGGCTCCCTTATAATTTGAATATTTCCCTGTATTGAGGTCCTGTAGCCGTAGCTTAGGTGGATTACCATCGGGGTGGTGTAGGCTGTGTTTGTCTGGGAATATTCACCTTTTGATTTCTGCAGTTCGCATATTATAAAACCCTCGCCGTTTATCATTCATAAAAGCCCGCTTGTTCCTTTTACAGTGCCGTCGGCAAATGGGCCGCATGTAATCGGGCGGTCGGCCATATTTACAAAATCGACGTGCACCTTGTCCAGGTCATCCCTTTCTATTTTACTGGAACCTGAAAGTCCTGCGGCAGTCGTGCTTTTTCCGTACGGGTCGCATTTGTCCAACGATTCTTTTTTGATGACTTCTCCTCCGCCGACGTTCTTTATTGTTATTTTAAACTGAGTTTTTTGGTCAAATGCTTCCTCATTAATGCTTGTAATGGCGATTGGGGCACCCTGGCTTGAAAGTGCCGTATCTTTAACCTGGCACACTTTCTTTTGGTTTACCGTTGTGTAAGGATCAGGGTCTATGCACACTGTAGGGCCGACAACAGTTTCATATTGGTAGCATGCGGTTGCAAGCAGGATAACATCATATTTGTCAACCTTGAGTTTGCTGTAATCTATATCTCCCTGAAACGCCAAAATATCCTGGCCACCATTGGGATTGATAGTACTCTTCCCGTCAAGCGCAAGTTTGTTGAGGTCTGCCCCGGTTATCGAAACTCCGTTCTTGTTGGGGTCTTTCGGCACCAAATTGATGATGTAAGGATCGTAGCCGCTTAAATATACTTTTCCGATGGGGCCTCCAAAACCGCTAATCAAACTTAAATCTTCAGGCTGGGGATAAGCTCCCTGGTTTCTAAGCTCCAGAACAACATCAAACTGATTTCTTGCACTGTCGGATTCTGCATGGATTTTATCAGGGGGGTTGTTTGGAAGAAAATTCATCAGTATGGCCTGAGTTCCGGTTCTTACATTTTCTGCTGAGCTGCTGGCTGAATCTTTCTTGCCGCATGCGGAAATTGAAAAAATTAAGATTAATAAAAGCGCAATAATAATAAAATTTTTAGGCTTTGCCATTTTAATTTAAATTTAATTTTTGTTTATTTAAAGTTTGTCAATTTTTAGCAGCTGACAAAAGTGAAAAATTAAATCAATACTTTTGTCTTCATCTATTTAATATTTAAGCGGCTTTTGAATAATGAAATTCGTTGAGATTGTTTGAACATATCCATAATCTATTTCTACGCTTAGAGGCGAAGTGTAGGCATCAAACCCTTTGGGTATTCCGTTTCTGAAAGTGCATCTCACAAAATCCTTGTTGTCCTTCAACCTTATAAATCCGGCAAAATTGTCTATATTGACTGGATCCTTGTCATTGTCGGGGCAATAGCCTAATCTGTTTGGGCAGCATACAAGCTGCACTTTTCCTGTATTGTCAGCTGTAAATGCGCTTAAAGTTGCGACATTCCACCGGTTATTGATTGGATCATTAACATCAAAATCATTTCTGCAGGCATTCCTAAACCCCGCAAGATTCACAGGATTTCCACGCCCCTTGTTTTCGATGTAAATAATAAACTGCGGCTTTATCACATTATTATCTGTATCCGGAAGCATCGATGATTCAACTTTTGTTATAGCCAATGGTGCGCCTTGCCCGTTTGCAAATGGCTGGGCGGCAACTTTGCAGACCTTTTTTCCGGGGCGGATGCCCTCTATGTCTGGATCAATACAAACTGTAGTGCTCAGAACTGTCTTGTAAGGATAACACAGATTTGCAGTAATAGTTGAAATTCGCCGCTCGCTTTGTGCGTCAAGCTTGCTTGTTTTTGCCTTTAAAGATGCAACCAACTCATCACCATTTGGATTAATCTGGCTTCTGCCGTCTATAAAAAATGTCATCTCATTGTCACTTGGACCGCTACTTTTTGCAAGCCTGCTTTCCTCTTTAATTTCAAGAATCGGCACATAATCCTTTTCTCTGCCTATTGTAATCAGCCCTTGCATATCCGCAGGATCTTTTGGAATTGAGTAAGCGCCTTGATTTCTTATTCTTATTAAAATTGGAAAATAGCTATTTTCAAAAACTGTTTTTGCAGGAGCATTGGCTGCAAATTCTGCCGTGATCCCGTCAGTGCCTGTAAAAGTTACATCTTTATTATTACTATTATTGCTGGTTGTTGTATTGCATCCTAATAAAAAAATGCCTGCCAGAAACAACAGCAAAATTTTTTTGTTTATTCTTGTTTTAATCATTTTATTAAGTTGTTGATTTTATTGAACGCGTGGACAGGTATTTTTGCTCGTCTCTGTATATTGATTTGACGACATTGGCCCAATTGGGGTCTGTTGCGTAGCCGGCTTCCCTTATTTTTGTTATCATTGTTTCAGGGTCGTTTGTATAGCTCATTGCGTTCTGATATCTTGTGCCCTTGCTTATAAAGTCCGCAAAATCGTTAACTGAAGCGCATCTATTTTCATAAATACGGTATTCGTTTTTGGCACTTGGCTCATAAATTAAATCCAAATTAGATTTTTTGTAGGATTTACAGCATTTTTCTCTGTCATTTGGAGTTGGGCATTTATTTTTGACCCAGCTATCGGTGCATTTTATGCCGTATAGGTTATTTGTATCAGTTGCCAATCCTGACAGCTGGCTGTACCCCGGCTTATAGGATTTACTTTCGAGCAATGCAACACTTAACATTATTGGCGCCGGAACTAGTGTTCTCTTTTGTGCATCAATCATACATTGCCCAATGCCCTGTAAGGGAGAAGATTTATATGCAAGATAAGCGTCAATTTCGGTGTTGGACGGGCTGTAGGTTTCTGTTCTTTTGTTCACGTCCTCTTCAAGGGAGGGAGTATATCCTGTTTCTGACGGGCCGTACTCATCATAAGTTATCGGCGATTTTTCAACAACAACATCGTAGGATTTTTCAATTAAATAATCATATTTAGCCTTTATCCTGATGAACTTTGTTGTAATTGGCGTGTTATCCAGCGCATTGTTGGAGACTGTCATTCTGCAGGTGAATGCCTTATAGCGGTCAGGGTCATTGATATTGTCATTATCCTTAATTTGACTAACATCAAGCTGATATCCCGTGTACTTAACGGCTGCGTTGATGTCGTCCCTGAAAAGCGAAGTGCATTCATCTTCACATTTGCTCTTTGCAGCAGCGTCGGTGCATTCTGATGTGCAGTCACTTTCTGTATATTCTTTAAAAGTTATCGGATTGCAGTTTTTAACGCTGTTTGGATTTGAGGGGTCAAAATGTGGAATAGTAAGCCCAGGCGGCAGTACTATAACCAATTGATTTATTCTCTTTATTTTTCCTTCCCATTCGCCTATTGGCTGACCGTTCTTATCCGAAATCTGGTTCCTGTTTTGAAGCAGTATGCCAAGCAGAACCGATGCTGATGTGGTTGGATTATTATCAACTGGCACGAGTTTTTGCACTTGTGTAGCGATTTCAACAGGCCCATTTGTATATACTGCTGCAGGACCGCTTGCTGTGTCATCAAGCAAAGCTGAGCTGCTTAAGTCGATTCCATATTGCTTTAAAGGGTCTATATTTTCACGGGTCAGCGCCCGCAATCTATCCCTATCGATGAAATACATTTTTTGGTAAGCGCTTGTCGCGAAATTGTAAGTCAGGGACAAAGTGATCTGGTTGCTTGAGCCGGCATCAAATTTTTTCAAGTCCTTGCTCTGTTGGAAGTTGCACTCTACATCCCTCTCCTCATAAGTTGATACCGAAAATTTGCCAGGCTGGGTTGCCTGATTCTGAGCTTCCTCTATTTTGTCGTTGTTTCTCCATCTATAACATTTAAAGTCTACATTTACCGGGTCGCTCAATGTTCTAGCACTTACAGTCGCCCATATCGTAACGGGCTCATCATCATAAAATTTCGGCTGAGCCGCCCGAATATTCTTGAAGAAAACTCCCAAAGGCGCGTATTGATTTAATTCAACTTGGCTTCTGTACAATCCGCCTGTAGCGAATACCAGTTGCCTTTCAATCAAGAGTTTTGCATTAGTGCCTAAAGCATTAAAGAATTGTGTAAAGTCCGCGCCACCGCTTTGTGCCTTGTAATCAAAAGCCCCGGATTCAGCATAGGCTGTTACGTCCAAACTTAGGATAAGTATCACGGTAACAAGAACTATGAATGTTAATAATGCAAAAGGACTTTTCGTCCTGTGATAGCAATATGAGATTACAAATACTATAAATATAGGAATAAATTTGGCCCAAAGATAGCCCAGATTCCATAATAACCCGTAACCATAGAAATCCAATATCAACAATAGGGGAATCAGTATATGCCACACAACGGGATTTTCTTCGTGTGTTTTAATATAACCAAATCCAAATGCGATTATAAAAATTGCGTGCAATACTGCTCTGGGGTTTTGCTGCCATCCATTATTAATCCAAAAAAATGAAAAGACCATTATCATCAAAAAATAAGAAAAGAAACCTGGAAATTCCTGGCTTTTTTTCCTATCAAAATAGATTGCGAGTATAATTAAACCAACAAATAAAGCCACTATTCCAATATAGTATAGTATGGCCCAAAGACCTTGCCAATTTGGAAGATAAATGCTAAAACCCCAATTTGCGGAGTTGGGAAAAATTTTTTTTATAAAATTATTTATAATCAGTATTGAAATAAAACCAAGCCCAAAACTGACATATTCGTGCTTGACTATATTCTTGATCATATTTATGTATAACCATATAAACATAAATGAAGAGGTTATTACCGGAACTAAAGAAATGTTCAACAAGCCACTTAGTGAAATTTCAAATCCAGCATACGGTGGGCCAAGCCACTGCCCAATTAATGGAAAATTAGCAGGCACCATGTCAGCAAGCCAGATTACGAGGGCCCAAGAAATGAATAATTTTGTCAATCCGTCAGGCTTTCCATGAGCTGACTCTTTGATTCCATCGACAAGCCCCCATAATATAAAACCACAAAGTGCTATAAATCCGCCATAGGTCAGCAGCCAAATTAAAACTGGCCGCAGGGCACTTTTATACCAAAGGACCCCAATTATAATAACAAAAAGGAGGATTATGAGCCATA
>JBBSWR010000278.1:0-4286 GCA_038046185.1 Nanobdellota archaeon | reverse complement strand
TATCTTCTAATTCTATTAGTTCTTGTTCCATCGTTAATCACCTTGGTTTTTTATAGTTTTGTATTGTTTTTTGTTTTTAATTAAAAATAAAAAAATAAATTAAAATTCATTTAATTCCAATAGAGCTAAATAACCTCTTCAATTACATCTTCATCAACATAATCTACGGATGCATTTGCGTTCTGCTCTCTTATCACCAGGTACTCAAATGCTTTTTGAAGCACCAGAGATGCCCTTGGCAGGTCATTAACCCTTAGAGAATTTGCAGATTGCCAAACTCCACTTTTATCCTTGTATCTTCTCTGCAAAGAAACAGTTCTGTAGGGAACTACTTCCCCATTTCTGCCTTTTCCACTATTCTGCCAGACAGTTGCAGTAACTGCGCCTGTGCTAAATCTCTTTTCCGGTATGTTTTTTATTTCATTCATTTTCTTTACCCTTGCTTTCGCGTTTTATTTCAAAGCCTCCTTTGATTATGGACGTGTTTTAACGGTATTAGGCGGATTTACGCCATTAACCACGCACGCCCCAGAGACTGGGTAAAATTGCCTTGCGACAACTTCAAACAGTACATAGACAGAGCTCCTTTAAATAGTTCAGCCGGAGATGTCCAGTGTCCAGTGGTACTTTGATATATATATTGGAGAAGATATAATGATGGTTTAAGACAGTAAAATAAACGAAAAGTTTATATACATATTCATATAATATAATATGAAAAAGTGTATAAAAATGTATGAAGACAAATATAAAAATCCGATTGCCACCAATTTAGATAATTTGAACACTTTTTTACAATTATTAGCAGACCTAAATGAAGAGTTAGAGCTTTACGCAATTGGAGGGACTGCTATGCTCCTCAAGAATATTAAAGAAACTACAAAAGATATTGATTTTTTAACTGCAGACAATCAGGAAAAAATTAGAAAACTTTTCAATTTAGCTGGATTGAAAGAAAAAGATACTTCAAAACTCTGCAATATTTGGTATCTGGGAAAGATTAGGATTGATTTATTTTATGATGAATTCATCTTCGGAATTAGCCTCCCTGATGATTGGAAAGATAAATCGGAACATATAAAGGATATTGGAAAAATAAGATTATACATTTTGAACTGGCATGATATTATAATCACAAAAATTGCCCGCAATGAGCAAAGAGACATCGACGACTCGATAGGCATCATCAAGGCTGAAAATATTGATTTTGGAGAATTAAAGGAAAGATACTATAAATTGGCGGAAGTGTCTGTTATTTCAGACTACGATGCAAAATTCAAGGCTTTGGAGAAAGAATATGATACCGGCAAAACTGATTAAAGACCTTGAAAGGATAGGCTTTCAGCTGGATTTTCCTTCGTATAAATCGAATGAAGAGAGGATAATTGAAATACTTAAGACAAATAATCAAAGGCTTTTTTTGGCAATACCTTTGCTTCTTGAGCATTTTGATTATAATGTGATAATCAACAAGTTATCTTCCCTTGATTCAGCCGGAAAATTGATAGAACAATTCAATAAAATACTGTTTATAGCGGATAAAATTTTTATTTTGGAAAGTCTTGACAATCACGACATACAAAATGCCATAGACACGCATTCCCTGAAAGAAAATGCAACTGATGAGGAATTCAGGTATTATTATGATTCATTCAATGATTCCCATGGAAGAACAACCGATATTGAAGATGGAAAGCTCAGAGAGAACATTAATCTCAGAGGCAGGCTAAACATCAATAAGTCGCTGTCAGAAATATTTTCCCCTGCCAAAATTAGGATAATGGACAAAATTTTTAATCATGAGAAGATTACAAATACCGAATTGAAATATTATTACAAGTCGATAAGTCCCATTATACATGCTATTTTGAATGAAAGCATGGTGCAATATTTAAGGATCATTGAGAGTTCTAAAAAGCAAATGTAATAATGGGTGTCTACAATCCTGTTAAAATGTAGTCACCCAACAAAGTTTATTAATGATGATGAAGAACTGCTTTGAGAGTGTTAAAAATGCCATACAAATTTTCACCTTCATCGCTTAATCTGCTTAAAGAGTGCCCTAGATGTTTTTTTCTTCATTTCAATAAGAATATTAAAAGGCCTGATTCGGTATTTCCTTCGCTTCCTTCGGGAATGGATAAGGTTTTGAAAGCTCATTTTGATTCTTTTATTGGCTCTAAAAGGCTGCCTCCTGAGCTTAAGGGTTTGAAAGGATATTCTCTCTTTGATGACATTTCGCTCCTTGCAACTTGGAGAAATAATTTCAAGGGGATTTCATACACTGATAAGAATGGGAATATACTTCACGGCGCTGTTGACAACATACTTGTTAAAAATTCCAAGCTTGTTGTCCTTGACTACAAGACCCGCGGCTTTCCGCTGAAAGAAGATACTGCCAATCATTATCAGGATCAGCTTGACATTTATAATTTTCTTCTTAGGAAAAATAATTTTAAGACTCTGAATTACGCTTATTTATTATTTTACCATCCTTCCAATGTTGAAGCTAATGGAAGCGTTGTGTTCAACACTGACTTGGTAAAGATGAAAATCAACGTTTTGAATGCGGAAAAGATATTTTCAAACGCTATTGAAGTTTTAAATTCGGATATTCCTGATTCAAGCGAAGAGTGCGGGTTTTGCGCTTGGATTAGAGAGAATGAAGCAGTTTGATAGGGAAAGATTATTAAGAAAGTATTGAATTAGACGGAGTAAATGGGGGTTGGTGGCAATAGCAACAAATAACGGAGCTAATTTAGGATTTGAGCAGAAATTGTGGCTTGCAGCAGACAAAATGAGAAGTAACATGGATGCTGCTGAGTATAAGCATGTAGTCTTAGGTTTAATTTTTCTCAAATATATTTCTGATGCTTTTAAGGAGGTACATGATGAATTAAAAAATGACCCTGAAAAGCTTTCAGACCCCGAAGATATAGACGAGTACAGGGGAAAAAATATCTTTTGGGTTCCTCCAGAAGCAAGATGGGAATATTTGCAGAAAAATGCAAAGCAGCCAACTATTGGAGTTTTGGTTGATGATGCCATGGACTCTATTGAAAGGGATAATTCTTCATTGAAAGGCGTACTGCCGAAAAATTATGCCCGTTCCTCATTAGACAAGCAAAGATTAGGAGAATTGATTGACTTAATCGGAACGATTGGATTGGGAGACAAAGAAAGCAGAAGCAAAGACATTCTTGGAAGAGTTTATGAATATTTCTTGGGGCAATTTGCAGATGCGGAAGGAAAGAAAGGAGGGCAATTTTATACTCCCCGTTCAATTGTTCAAGTGCTTGTTTCTATGATTGAGCCGTACAAAGGAAGAGTTTTTGATCCATGTTGTGGAAGCGGTGGAATGTTTGTGCAAAGCATCAAGTTTGTTCAGTCTCATCAAGGAGGTACTATAAAAAAAGAAGAGCTGTCTATTTATGGGCAGGAAAGCAACCAGACAACCTGGCGGCTTGCTAAGATGAATTTAGCTATTAGGGGAATAGACGCAAATATTAAATGGAATAATGAAGGCAGTTTCTTAAATGATGCCCATAAGGATTTGAAATCAGATTTTATTCTTGCCAATCCCCCATTTAATGATTCTGACTGGAAGGGCGAAATGCTTAAAGAAGACAATAGGTGGAAGTTTGGAGTGCCTCCCACTGGCAATGCTAATTTTGCATGGGTTCAGCATTTTATACATCATCTTGCTCCTGCCGGAATTGCCGGCTTTGTTTTAGCCAATGGCTCAATGTCTTCAAATACTTCAAATGAAGGAGAGATTAGGAAAAATATTGTTGAGAATGATTTGGTTGACTGCATGGTAGCTCTGCCATCACAATTATTCTACAATACAATGATTCCTGCCTGCCTTTGGTTTATAGCTAGGGATAAAAGAAATCATAAATTTAGGAATAGGCAAGGAGAGGTTCTGTTTATTGATGCCCGCAAGATGGGGGTAATGTACGACAGAAGGCATAGGGAATTAACTGCTGAAGATGTTAATAAAATATCTGATACTTACCATGCATGGAGAGGCGAAGGTGGAAAATATTCTGATGTTCTGGGATTTTGCAAATCTGCTTCACTTGATGAGATAAGAAAGCACGGGCATATTTTAACACCTGGTCGCTATGTCGGAGCAGAAGAAGAGGAAGAAGATTTGGAACTATTTCAAGAGAAGATGAAGAGATTGACTTCAGAACTTAAAAAGCAGTTTAGCGAGTCAAAGAGACTAGAAAAAGAAATAGAATTAAATCTTGAAAATTTGGGATTTCGACTATGAAAAACAG
>JBBSWR010000277.1:0-2480 GCA_038046185.1 Nanobdellota archaeon | reverse complement strand
CAAATCATTATAAGATTGTAAGGGTGACGTCATGACGACTAGACTACGGGCCCGACAAGAATTCCGTATAAAAGGATTGTATAAAAAGGTTTTGAAAAAATAGACTAAACATTCACCAGCACGTTTGAATTCCCGCAGTAAAAGTAGCTTCTCACATTCTCTAAATTCAAAATCTTTCTTATTCTCTTCAGCTGCTTTCTTGCCTTCACAATCCTGTAAGAGCACTTGACTTCGTACAAATCCAGGCGGTTGCTTTTTTTTGCAACAATGTCAATTTCCCCAAGAGAGCGCTTTGAATGCCTAAGAAGAACATTAGTGGATATAGAATCATAATCGTGCTTGATTTTGTCGCTCAGCTCCAGCACGTACCTATCGTGTTTCGACAGCTTTGGCTTTTTCATCAAACCTATGTTTTTCTGAATATACTGATTTATATAGATTTCGGTTTGCAACAAATAACTTTATATATACTAAATCCCAAAAAATCTTTATGGACCCACACGACAGAATTTTCAGCCTGCTCATGTCAAAGACTGACGAGATTACATGGCAGACAATCATCTTTGACCTTGTCAAAAGCGAGCAGATGGATCCCTGGGATATTGACATCAGCTTATTGACGCAGAAATACATCGAGATGCTTAGGAGCCTTAAAGAGCATGACTTCAGGATTTCGGGAAAAGTCCTGCTGGCAGCAGCTATTCTCCTAAAATTAAAATCGCACAAGCTTGTCGGAGAAGAATTAAGCGAGCTTGACAGGCTGCTAATGGGTGTGGAAGAAGGAATGGAAGAGCTTGGATTTGAAGAGCCCGGCCATATCGCAAAGCTTGATGAAATCCCGACATTAATTCCCAGAACTCCGCAGCCAAGGCAAAGAAAAGTTTCAATCTATGATTTAGTTGAAGCTCTTGAAAGGGCATTGGAAGTCAAGAAAAGAAGATTGCTACATTCTATTCCTCCATTAAATATAGAAGCGCCTAAAAAGAAAAAAGGTATAACCGAGATAATACGGGAAGTTTACATCAAAATAAGGACTTTTTTTGTCAGCACAATAAAAGAAAAATTAACTTTTGCAAAATTGCTGCCTTCAGAATCAAGGGAAGACAAAGTGCATACTTTTATTCCACTGCTTCATTTAGCACAGCAGAACAAAATTGAATTAATCCAGGAAATCCCTTTTGGAGAGATACAAATTTTGCTGAAGAAAAAAGAGGAAAATCCAGAGCAGAATAAAGAAGCTATTAAACCCAAATCTTTTTAAAGGTAGTATTATTCTATAGGCGTAACTAAAGGTGGTTTTTTTGGAAAAGTTTCATCTAAAATTGATATCCGGAACAGCGAACAGGAAACTCGCTGAGGAAGTATCAAAAATTCTTAAAGTTCCTTTGACCCCTGTGGATATAAGGCGTTTCAGCGACGGGGAGATTTACTGCAGGATTCTGGAAAGCGTAAGGGGCGGAGACGTTTACATTATCCAGCCCACGTCACCGGATGCAAACCACAACCTCATGGAGCTGCTGATAATGGTTGACGCATTAAACCGCTCCTCTCCGGAAAAAATAACTGCAGTCATTCCGTATTTCGGCTACTGCCGACAGGATAAAAAAACAAAAGCCCGTGAGCCGATAACTGCAAAGCTTGTTGCAAACATGATAGAGATTGCGGGAGTTAACAGAGTGATTATGTTTGATTTACACGTAGCGCAGGTGCAGGGATTTTTTGACATTCCAAGCGATAACCTTGATTTGATACCCGGAGTATTAGACTATATAATTGATAAAAAATTAAAAGATATAGTGATAGTAAGCCCGGATGCGGGAGGAGCTGCACGGGCAAGGTCCTACGCAAGAGTTCTGAACGTGCCTATAGCTATAGTCGACAAAAGAAGGCCTGAGGCAAACGTTGCAGAAGTGCACAATGTCATTGGCGATGTCAAGGGAAAAACAGCAGTGCTTGTGGATGACCTGATTGACACAGCCGGTTCGATAACAGAAGCGGCAAACATACTGATAAAATTCGGAGCCAAGGAAGTTTATGCTTTTGCAACTCACGGCGTTTTGTCAGGTCCTGCAATCGAAAGAATAAAAAAATCACAGCTAAAGGAATTGGTCATTACAAATACAATTGAAATTCCGCAGGAGAAAATGATAAGCAAAATCAAGGTTCTGTCCGTGGGGCCGATACTGGCAGAGACAATAAAGCGAACCCACGAAGGGCTGCCGATGGGAGTTGTTTACGAAGAAATGTATAAAAAAGTGCAAAAGAAGCTCAAGCAATAAAATGGAAGGCAAGGAAAAACAGGCGCAGGAAATGTATATGGAATATCAGATGCTGGACCAGCATATCAAAAAGATGCAGGCCCAGCTGGAGGCAATCACAAACCAGCTGATGGAAGCCGCATCGACAAACAGCGCCATTGATGAGCTTGACAAGATAAAAAGCGGAAAGGAAATCTTTGTCCCGATAAGTTCAGGAATATT
>JBBSWR010000276.1:0-2291 GCA_038046185.1 Nanobdellota archaeon | reverse complement strand
TTTCATTCAAAGTTCTCTTAGAGAATTTTGACAAAATTGATATATTTCAAAATTCTCTACAGCTTAATTCCCTCAACACCTTTTACTTTATCAAAATGCCTGTCAAAAGGCCGAATCTATTTTTCAATCAAAGATTTTAAATATTACTGTTAATGCTGATAACCAATGGCTCATAAAAAGAAAATAAAAGACGTGAAAGTTTATTCTGCTAGCGGGATGGCTACTTTTAAAGGATTTATAAAGAGCGGCTTGGATTCCAGCACGCTGATAAACCTCATCATAGTTTTTGATGGCAAGTCTGAATCATTTAAGCAGAGAGGATTTACTTCTCCACCTAACTTGTTTTATTGTCATGAGATTTCAAGATCTGAGGTTATTGGCGTACTTATTAATGAGTATGGATTTACAAAAAATGAGGCGATTGAGGTGCTGAACAAGTTAGTAAATGAATTTAGCTTATCAAAAATTGTGAGAGTGCCGGAATTGGACGCTTCTTTTGAACTTGTAGTAGAAGAAGCCAATAAGAAAGTGGTGGATAAACATAATAATAAACTTCTGAAGATAGGCATACCAGATGTGATTATAATTGCAGGATTCTTGAGGAATAACCTTAACTTCGTGCATTCTGGCGATCAAGGATTCTTAAAAACCTGTGAAGAACTGGGAATCAGTTCGATACCTACCCCCAAAAGAGATATAGGCAAAGAGAATGAAATCAAGAAATTGATGCAAAAAAAGAAATAGAATTAATATAGATTCAAATATTTTTTGTAAGCTTCGTCTCTGCTTATTTTGCTGTCCCAGTTCTTGGCTCTGAATTTTTTAAGTTCTTTCAAACTTTTCTTACTTTGATTAGGGGAAACTTTTAAATCATATAATACCTTGAACTTGAATGTTTCAATTATGGATTTAGATACTTCTGTAACTTGATTTATGATGTTGTTTTCCATTTCGTGAAACGTTTCTTCGTTCATTGTTATTGGTCTTTCCATTTTAATAGTAATGCAGCTACCTATTTAAACTTTCACTTGTAGAAATAGCTGCTTTTTCATTTTTGCCTCTTCCAGCAATCCTATCGCAGAGGATATATTTAAAGTTTCCTAATTTTTGGCATCTCCTAGTTCTAATCCTAGTTTATCATTTAATCTCTTATGCTCAATCATTATGCACTTATCCATCACAACTTTAATTTCGTTTTTCTCTGCCAGTTTTTTTGCTTCTTCGCTAATGATTCCAAGCTGCATCCAGATGACTTTTGGCTTTATTTTTATTGCTTCCTTCACAACTTCCAAGCATTCTTCGCTTGGGCGGAAAATATCAACAATGTCAGCTTTTTCTTTTACATCAGAAAGTGATTTGTATGTTTTTTCATTTAAAATATTTTCAGAATTTGGATTGACCGGAAAAATTTTGTAGCCGTGCTCCTGCATGTATTTTGGAATTCTGTTTGCGGCTTTCTCAGGATTCGAAGAGCAGCCTATTACTGCAATTGTTCTGCAATCTTCAAGAATTTTTTTGATTTCGGCAGCTTCCATTCTAGAATTTCTTTGCCAATTCCATTGCCTTTAAAGTGTTTTCCATCAGCATCGCCCTTGTCATGGGCCCGACTCCGCCGGGAACTGGCGTGATAAATCCGGCAACCTCCTTTACGCCTTCAAAATCAACGTCACCAATTAATTTATTTCCCATTCGGTTTATTCCGACGTCTATGACAACCGCGCCTTCTTTTACCATTTCCTTTTTTATCAAGTTTGGCTTTCCTGCCGCAACAACCAAAATATCCGCTTTTTTTGTGTATTCAGCCAAATTTTTTGTTTTTGAGTGGCATATCGATACCGTTGCGTTTTTTTCAAGAAGCATCATTGCAGTCGGCTTTCCAACAATATTGCTTCTTCCAATGACAACTGCATTTTTTCCTTCTATCTTTATTCCGGTTGATTCAATCAAGTGAATTACTGCCACTGCTGTTGCCGGCGCGATGATTGTTTTATCTGAAAATAAATTTCCAAGATTTACGGTTGTAAATCCGTCAACATCTTTTTTCGGGAGAATTGAGTCTGTTATTAGTTTCTCGTCAATTTGCTTTGGCAGCGGCAATTGAACAAGAACTCCGTGGATTTTTGAATTATTATTTAACTGGTTTAGGAGATTTATCAAATCCATTTGGCTTGTTTTCTCATCCAAATTGTATCTTTCGCAGTAAAACCCGGCTTCCTTTGAATCTTTTTCCTTGAAATTGACGTAAACTTCAGAAGCAGGATTGCTGCCGACCATGACCAAAGCCACGCCCG
>JBBSWR010000275.1:0-3703 GCA_038046185.1 Nanobdellota archaeon | reverse complement strand
TGTTACGTGAAAAAAACCAAACTGCCAGTCACTGTTGATTTAATGATAGGCAGCATTGCAAGCAGGCAGACAAATGCTTCCATAAGCTTTCAGTCTTTATTTGAGCATTCAGATATTAAGAATATAACTGGCACAGAGAAGTCAATAGATGCCAGAATTCCTATTAAAGAAGTGCTGATTGCCCTGAAAATACATGCAGCAAGAATGACCGATGCCAGGGACATTGTTGCCCTATGCAAAGACATTGATTATAATCTTGTGGAAAAATTTGTGAGAAAAGGAAATTCAAAAGAAGTTCAAAATAACATAAAGAACCTCACAGCACATTTCAAAAGCGATAATTTTAAGGATTCTTTCAAAGGGGTATTCTCTATTGAAAAGCTTCCAGCCGAAAACATACAAAATTCCATTAAACTTATGGAAAGATTAAAAAATAGCAATATAAATTCTGTGTAAAATGACCAAATCAATCTCCTTCATCGGAACCGGAAAGATGGCAGCAGCCTTGATTAGCTGCATCTGTAAAAACAATCTGACAACTGGAATAATAGCCAGCGACAAGAACAAAGAAAATCTGGAGAAAATAAAATCAAAATATGGCAGAATACAAACAACAACCAATAATAAAGAAGCTGTAAAAAACGCAGACATTGTTTTTCTTTGCGTCAAGCCGCAAAATATTGATGAAGTTTTAAATGAAATAAAAGAGGAAATTAAAAACCAGTTGATAGTTTCAATTGCGGCAGGGATTAAAATAAAGCGTATTGAATCAATATTAAAAAAATCAAGAGTGATCAGGGTTATGCCAAATTTAAACTGCTTAGTTGGAGAGATGGCGGGCGGATTTTCAGCAGGAAAATATGTAACAAAAGGGGATATTGAAGAAGTGTCAAAGTTACTGAACGTTTCCGGAATTGCAATCCAAGTTGAAGAAAGCTTGCTGGATGCAATCACGTCAGTAAGCGGCTCAGGCCCTGCTTTCTTCGCTTATTTCATAAAATCCATAGCAGAAGCGGGAATAAAAAAGGGATTAAAAAAAGAAATTGCCTATCAGTTAGCAGCGAAAACCGCGTTGGGGACTGGAAAATTATTATCGGAAATGAAAATAACCCCGGATGAGCTGATAGAGATGGTTGCATCAAAAAAAGGAACGACAGAAGCAGGGTTAAAAGTCCTGGATAAATACAAAGTGAAAAAAATCCTGGAAAAAACTGTGGGTGCGGCTTACAAGAGAAGCAAGGAACTGGGAAAATGAGCATAACAGAACAGGCAAAACTGGCAAAGGAATCTTCAATTGAATTAGCTGTGCTGCCAACCAAAACAAAGAATAAAGCTTTGATTGAAATAGCAAAATCAATAATTAAAAATTCAAAATCAATAATAAATGAGAATAAAAAGGATATTGAAGCGGCCGAAAAATCAAACCTAAACAATGTGTTAATTAAAAGGTTAAAGATTGATGAAAGCAAAATAAAAGAGATGGTTGAGGAAATAAAAAGCGTTGCAAAATTAGAAGACCCCGTTGGAAAAACTTTATCGCAAGTTGAACTGGATAAAAATCTTATGCTGTACCAGGTTACATGCCCTATCGGGGTCATAGGGGCAATATTTGAATCAAGGCCTGATGTAGTGACGCAAATAAGCTCCCTGTGCCTGAAATCAGGCAACGCAGTCATTATGAAAGGGGGCTCTGAAGCCCTTAATTCAAACAGAATACTTGTAAAAATAATTTCTGAAGCTATCGGACATAACGGGATTCCAAAAGAGGCTGTGCAACTGATTGAAACAAGAGAGCAGGTATCGGAAATGTTAAAACTTCATGATGATATTGATTTAATCATACCCAGAGGAAGCAATTCATTTGTAAAGTATGTTCAGGAAAACTCAATGATACCTGTTTTAGGCCACTCAGAAGGGATTTGCCATGTTTACATAGACAAAGACGCGGACTTGAAAAAAGCGATTGATATCAGCTTTGACGCAAAATGCCAGTATCCTGCTGTATGCAATGCAATGGAGACTTTGATTGTGCACAAGGATATTGCAAAGAAATTTTTGCCAGTAATGATTAAAAAATTTAAGGATGCAAACGTAGAAGTAAGGGGGGATTCATTGACAAAAAGTATTGTTAAAGAGGTTAAGAATGCAACCGAAAAGGATTGGGATGCTGAATATAATGACTTAATTCTGTCGGTAAAAGTCGTCAATAACCTTGACGAAGCAATAAAACATATCAATAAGCACTCTTCAAAACATACAGATGCCATAGTTACGGAAAACAGGAAAAATGCTGAAGTTTTCATGAATTTAGTTGATTCCGCATCTGTCATGTGGAACGCTTCAACAAGGTTTGCAGATGGGTTTAGGTATGGGAAAGGCGCTGAAATAGGAATAAGCACATCCAAGATACATGCAAGAGGCCCTGTCGGGCTGGAAGGATTGGTAATTTACAAATACAAATTAATCGGAAAGGGGCACGTCGTTAAGGATTACACGGGAAAAAGTGCCAAGAAATATAAGCATAGAGTAATTAAGAAATTGTTCTAAAATGGCAAGAAACCTAAAATCAAAACGGATTGTAATCAAGATAGGGACTAATACACTCACCGACAAAAACGGCCTGCTGGACTTGAAAGTTATACAAAGCTTAGTTTCACAGACTGCAAAAATAAAAAACAGCAGAGAGATTGTCATTATAACCAGCGGCGCAATCGGCGCCGGAATGAAGGAGCTGGGATTGAAAAAAAAACCAACGGATGTCGTGATGAAGCAAGTTTGCGCGGCAGTAGGGCAGAATGTATTGATGACAAATTACTACTCTTTTTTTAGTAAATACAAAATAAAGATAGCGCAGATTCTCCTTACGTATAATGATTTATCCAACAAAGAAACTTACAGGAATTTGATAAATAGCATGGAAAAATTGTTTGATCTGGGAGTTATCCCGATAATAAATGAAAATGATCCTATTTCCATAAATGAGATCGGACCCTCCTTTGGGGACAATGACAATTTGTCGGCTTTGATTGCAAGCAAAATAAAAGCGGATTTGCTTATCATTCTGACAAATGTAGACGGCCTGTTCGACAGAAATCCGGAAGATAAAAATGCGGTTTTGATAAAAGAAGTTAAAGTCATAAATAAAAAAGTTGAATCATTCGGGTCCGGGTCAAGCAATCTCGGCATTGGCGGAATGAAAACTAAGATTAAGGCCGCAAAAATTGGAACGGATGCTGGCGTAACTGTAGTCATAGCAAACGGCAAAAAAGACAATATTTTGCTTAAAGTGCTGAATAAAGAAGACGTCGGGACTATTTTTTATCCTAAAAAATAAGAGGTGTGTTATAATGGAAATTAAATTATGGAAGAAGCCGAAAAACTGCACGATAATTGAAGGCTTTCCGGGGTTTGGACTGGTTGGGACGATTGCAACAGAGTTCCTGATTGAGCATCTGAAGACGGAGCAGATTGGAAAGATTTTGTTCAACGACATGCCTGCGATGGTTGCGATACACGAAAACAAGCTGGTTGAGCCATTGGGTGTATTTTACAACCAGAAGTATAATGTTGTGCTGCTGCATGCAATAACGGCTGCAACCCATTATGAGTGGGAAATGGCAGACACAATCAAGAAACTTTCAACAAGCTTGGGAGCAAAAGAAATAATTTCTCTTGAAGGTGTTGGCTCAGGCCAGGAGAGTGA
>JBBSWR010000274.1:0-4969 GCA_038046185.1 Nanobdellota archaeon | reverse complement strand
CAGTATGCCCTCCGGCAAGCTCATTCCACACTAAAACCATTGCTATGCATCTTGCAATTCCTATTAAAATAAGGCCAACCATAAAATGAGGGTAATCTCTTAAGAAAAGGATTGCCAGTAAAAACATTAACAGCGGCCCGATAATCCAGTTTTGAATAAGGGATAGGGATAGTATTTTTATATCTTTGAGTATGCTACCCAGCTCTTCGTATTTTACTTTTGCCAGTGGCGGGTACATCATAAGAATTAACCCAACCGCAATAGGTATGGATGTTGTTCCTACACTTAACCCATTAATCACAGTTGGGATAGAGGGAAAAACATAACCCAATCCTATTCCGAGCCCCATCGCCAGGAATATCCACAATGTAAGATATTTATCTATTGTCGACAAACTTTTGCCTTTTTCCATTTAAACTCACCCTTATCATAGCCCAATGTTTCAAAAATATCAAAAATCTTTTTATCTTTTATTGTGTAAATAATCATTTTTCCGTCCCTTCTGGATTTTATAATCCCCCATTCAGCCAGCTTTTTTAGGTGCATTGACGTATTTGATTGTGTTCTTTTGATTAAAAACGGAATTTCACACGCACAATACTCTCCATTAAGAAGAATCTTAATAATTCTAAACTTAGTTTCTTCTCCCAACGCCTTGAATAAAAGCAGATTAGTCTTGAGCTTCATTAGGTTATATCAATAGGTATTGATATATAAATGTTTGTTTTCTATATACAGAACCCAATCCCATTCACCCAATATAATAAGAACACGGGCTTCGTGATTAATCTATTTCTTAAACAAACTTTTATATAGCACGAGATTTTAACAAATCAGGCAACAAAATGATACTAGGCATAACAGGCGCAATCGGCTCCGGCAAATCAGCAGCTGCGGGAATATTTGAGAAATACGGATTTAAAGTTATAAATGCAGACGAATTGTACCACAAGCTGTCAAAGCCAAATAAACTGATATATGGGAAAATTACAAAAGAATTTGGGAGAGAAATCATAAATCCTGATAAATCAATTAATCGTGACAAACTGAAGAAAATAGTTTTTTCTGATGACAAAAAACTGAAAAAATTAAACTCAATAACCCATCCAATAATTATTTCTGAGATAAAAAAATTAATTAAAAAAAATAAAAACATGGATATTATTGTTGACGCGCCGCTTCTTCTTGAATCTGATGCAAAAAATCTGGTTGATAAAATTATTGTTGTCAAGTGCGATGATAAAATTAGAATCAGCAGGTTATTGAAAAAAGGAAAGCATACAAAAGAACAGATAAGAAAGATAACAAAATCCCAGATGCCTATAGAAAAAAAATTAAAATTTGCGGATTTTGTTATTGACAACAGCGGCACATTGGCTAATACCCAACTTCAGGTAAATGGAATAATCAATAACGCAAATTCGCCGAGAATTTGCGGGATTGAAAATTGTCGGACCAAAGTCTGAGGGGTTATATCAACAATTTTCAATAAACTTTAAATAACCGTAAGGAAATCAATGCTAATATGAAATCCGCAGTTTATCCCGGGACTTTTGACCCTGTAACAAACGGGCACATTGATGTGATAGAAAGAGCTTTGAAGATATTTGACAAGCTGTATGTTGTTGTCGCTGACAATCCGCAAAAGGCCACCACATTCTCCGGCAGGGAAAGAGTTGAAATGCTGAAGGATGCCCTTAAAAAGCATAATAGCAAGATTGAAGTTGAATATTTTGAGGGACTGCTGCTGAATTATGTGAAAAGGAAAAAATCAAATGTTGTTGTCCGCGGCTTGAGGGCAATTACTGACTTTGAATATGAATTTTCCCGCGCTTTGCTGAGCAGGGAGCTGGAGAAAGAAATTGAAACAATTTTTTTAATGACAAAAGATGATTACGCCTTCTTAAGCTCCAGCATCGTGAAAGAAATTGCAATGTTCGGCGGCTCTGTGAAAGGGTTTGTGCCGGAGATTGTTGAAAAGAAATTAAAGGAAAAGTTTAGGAAATAGGAATTTTAAGATCAAATTTTTCTGTGGTAAGCAAACAGCGAATTTAGGTAATTCTTCCTCCCGGCGGCAAACTCCTCACAAAATTGCCGGTCAAATTCTGGTATCCCCTTGCCTAGTTGGGATTCAGACAAAATTAAACAGAGCTGAAATCGAGCATTGTAATACCACATCAAGTTTGATACTGCCTGCCATAAAGTAGGATTTCTCTCAAATTCACGATGTGCCTGATTTTGGGCAAGAACCAAATCTGAAATAGAATAAACCTGGATCATACTCAACAGGGAAATAGAATTAATATATAAACTTTTATTAATCTCTTACTGATAGAACTTGCTCAAGTCTTCTTCGTGCAGCCTTCTTCTTGGCTCTTTCTCCGCGATTGTTCTTTGCTTCACGAGCCTTGCAGTGTATCCTGCAATTATATTCCTCATCTTTGGGGAAACAACATTTGTGTATTTATTGACAAAAGCCTTATTCTTGCTAAATTCAGGAGTAAATTCGGAGCCATGCTCCTTGACGAGCTTCTTAGCAATTCCCTTGACCAGCTTTGTTTTTATCCTTCCCATGTTCACTCTAATTTTGTCTGGTCAAACGACTTGTTGGTATTTTCTTTTTTCATAGCGCCCGGCATCGGCTTCTTGACAGAAATAGGTATCAATCCCTTGCTGTATTCCAGCTTAGCTATTTCCACAGGATTGTAACTCATCCTCTTCAAATCTTCATCCGTTAATTTCACCATGAATGGCGCGCCCATAGAAATCTGCAGCGCCCTTGCGCCGACTATCCTTGCGTGCTCGTATTTTGTGTATTCTTCCATTGTTATTTACCAGTCTTCCTCTCCGCCACTATCATCGTCATCATCATCGTCATCAAAAAAGTTTCTCATGATGCTCACCCCGATAAAGATTTAATGAACCTCGTCATCATTATCCACAAAGCTTTCGCCGCATGAGGGGCACTCAACTTCCCCTTCTTCTATAATAGTACCGCAACCTGGGCATTCCTTTTGCTCATCGTAATCCATCTTTTTACACCTCATTATTCGCAATGAGGTTAGACAAATCGCATTTGTCTACACCTCTAGATATGCCTATATACAGTTGCTAACTCGTTCCACCTGTGATAATCGCCCTCTTTTTAAATTTATCGAAAAGTAACTCTGTCTATTTAGCGAGACTTTCTAAAGTGCTGTCGCATTGAGGGACTTTCTGATAAGCATACAATTGCCAAAAAATGATACGAACGTTTCTATCCTAATGAACATTTTGAAAGGAATAAAACAAAATCAAAACGAAAATTCTGATTAAATTAATTAGAGCCATCATCAATTATTATTACGTCTTTTGATGTTTGAAGTGTTGTGCAATTACATCTGCAAGAATTTAAAGCGTTATCAAATTCCACCGAATAAAAATTAAAATCAAATTGTTGTGGATTTTCAATTTTATTGCACACTTGATAAACGCAAGAAAAAAGGCAACTATTTTTATCATGAACTTTATAAACTTTGTATTCTTTTAAATTAGGAATTGTTGAAGGGATACCATTTGCACTTATACAACTTTTAGTTGGTACTGAACCTAACCAAATTTTGTTTTCTATTATTTTTCCAGTCAATTTATCTTTGTAGATGTAGTGATGGTCGTTTTCAGGAGGATTCCAACTCTTACACCATTCTCTTTGAGTATTATTAACCTCTACAACATAAGCCAGTAATTCAAAATCTAAGTTTTCTTTTAATGTTGACTTGCTTTGATTTTCAGTTTTTAATGAAGAACTTTTGGTTATTTCATTGCTTGTCTTTGTATAAGATAAAAACCACGAAATAAATTTTTTTATTGTATTTGGTTCTTTAACAATTTGATTTTGTGGATTAGTTTTAATTTGATTATTCACTTCACTTTGAGTAGGAACATGATAATTACCACCCCGTACTTCTGGTACATCTTTTTTATTAGGAATTGAACCATCACCATTATCAGTTGAATTATCACCAAAAAGGACTTTTAATCCATTAGGGGCATCTGTTTTATAATATACGCCTTTTCCTAATACAGCCATGTTGTTAAGCAGAATGTCGTCTGTCTCTGTGCCTACACCAACTGTGAATATCTTAATACCTTTTGCATCGGTATTCCTCACCACATCTAGCGTATCATCCCTCAGTTTCTGGTAAGTTGTCTTGCCGTCGCTGATGAAAATAATATTTTTGCTACCACCTACTTTGCTTAGCAGTTGATAACCACCTTGCATCCCCACATCAAAGCAAGACTCCCCGTCAAACTTTAATTTTGATATTTTATCTTTAAGTTCTTTTTTAATGTCTTTTAGAGGATGTATTCCTTGCGTAATATCAAATGCTGAACATGATAAGCCAAAGGCATAGCCGAAGACAACTACTCCAACATTATCTTTCTCGCTTAGACTATCAACAACACTCAATACTAAATCCTTTTCAACTGCAATGTGGTTTTCTGTTCCTTGGGATATATCAACTACAATTACAATATTTATATCGCTTTTGTTCTGCTCTTCACTTTGTGCATTAACTAGTAACACATTTAATATCAAAATTAAAATTATTAAAATAGTCTTTTTCATTCGTAAGAATAACTAAATAACTTTATTTAAACTTTTCCAATTTTCTTTAGTATCATTTTTTTTATAATTATAAACCAAAGTTTAATAACTTTTTGTAGTTTTCGACTTAAAAGTTTAAATCACATCAGGTTTTATCTCTAATTCATTGAACTTTTTCATTTGTCTATCATAAGAATCTGTTATGGGGGCTTTATTAAATTTTGATGCTGGATTATTGATAATTACTCTCTTTGAAGCATAAATTGTTCCTATTGAGTCACCCTCATCTTTAAGTTCTCTTTTAAGAAAGTCCCTGTGTTCCGGGGTGTCAGATATTAACCATACTAATAATGCCTTTTCTTCAAATCCTTTCCATCTAAT
>JBBSWR010000273.1:0-1117 GCA_038046185.1 Nanobdellota archaeon | reverse complement strand
CAATAAATTTAAAAGCATTAATTAAATCTGTTTTCTTTAAGCCGCGATGGCACAATCTGGTACTGCGCTAGCCTTGAGAGCTTGTTCCCGCAAGGGTTTCTCGGTTCAAATCCGAGTCGCGGCGTTTTATATTGAAGGATTCTTCTTAGTCTTCGGCATATGGCTACTTTTTTGGCATATTATTGATTATGGGAGAGCCTCTTTCAGACGAGCTATTATTCTTCCTAAAGTTAAATTCTGGTACAAAATTGCCCATCTGCCGATGATTGAATAGTATCATATTGAAGGAAGATTTAAATATTAGTTAAACACAATGAGCAATATGTCCAAATCATTTGATATTGTAATAAACGAGGAGCGGATTGACAAAAAAAAGATTTTTGTAGTCCATTGCCTGAATCTAGGCATAACAAGCCAAGGCAAAACAGTAGAGGATGCGATGAGCAATATCAAAGATGCGATTAGGCTATATCTGGAAGAAAATCCCAGTGACATGCCTAATAGTGAAGATTTAATGCCACCTATGGCAACAAGAATCTTTATTTGAATTATGAAACTCCCTATTCTTTCTGCAGATAAAGTAATAAAAGCGCTGAAGTCGATTGGGTTTCAAATCACAAGGCAGTCAGGCAGCCACATAATAATGGTAAAATATTCTGACGGCAGAAAAATAACTGTTGTCGTTCCAAATCATGATGAAATTGCCAAAGGAACTTTATTAAGCATAATTTTGCAGAGTGGATTAAGCAAAGAAGAATTCTTGAAGTTGTTGTAAAATGCTAAATAACCTCAAAAAAGAGCTTGCAGGATTCGGAAATCCAGAAAAGGCAAGGATACTTTCAGGATTCTTCAAGACTGGCAAAGGCCAGTACGGCTATGGCGATGTTTTTCTCGGGGTAAAAGTTCCGGAAACAAGAAGCGTTGCGAAAAAGTTTAATGAACTAAATTTAAAAGATTTAAAAAAATTGCTGTCAAGCAAAATACACGAAGAAAGACTGTGCGCTTTGCTTATTCTTGTTGATATATTTAAACAATCAGATTCAAAAAATAAAAAAATAATTGTTGATTTCTATCTTAAAAATATAAGGAAAGTAAATAACTGGGATTTGGTTGATTT
>JBBSWR010000272.1:0-9400 GCA_038046185.1 Nanobdellota archaeon | reverse complement strand
CTTTGACTCATACAGGTCCAAAACAATTATTGCCAATAGCAAACAAGCCCATGTCAGAATATTGTCTTGACGCATTAAAAAATGCTGGAGTTTCAGAAATTGCAATAATAATAGGCGGAGTAGCAGCAAACAAAGTACAAGAATACTATGGTGATGGAAAAAATTTTGGAGTCAAAATTACATATGTGACTCAAGACGAGCCACGAGGAATAGCTCACGCAATAAATATCTGCAAGGATTTTATTAAAAATGAAAAATTTATTGTCTTTTTAGGAGACAATATAATAAAAAAGGATATTTCTGACTATAGAAAGGAATTTGAGAATTCAGAATTTGCTGCATCTATTTTATTGTGTGAAGTAGACAATCCTAGCCAATTTGGAATTGCAGATCTGAATCCAGATGGAAGTATCAAAAAAATTATGGAAAAACCGAAAGATCCTCCAACAAATTTGGCAGTAACAGGAATATACTTTCTAACACCAAAAATCTTCGATGTAATATCAAGGCTGAAGCCATCATGGAGAAATGAATTAGAAATTACTGATGCATTACAAATGCTATTAGAAGAAGGCAACAAGATCGGCTATTACATGATTACTGATTATTGGAAAGACACTGGGACACCAAACGACATAATTCATGCAAATAAAGTGATTTTGGAAGACATGAAACCTTACTTTAAAGGAATTAAGGAAGATAATGTAAAAATCGAAGGCAATTTGATGGTGGGAGAAAACTCGATAATAAAATCAGGCACCAGAATTATTGGTCCCATAATAATAGGCAAGAATTGTATCATCGGTCCTGATACTCTAATTGGCAAAAACACCAGTATTGGCGACGGATCAGAAATATCAAAATGTCAAATTGAAGATTCAATAATAATGAGCGGTTGCAAAATAAGAGCAAGAATAAAAATCAAAAACAGTATAATTGCTTTTAATTCTGAGATAAATGAAAGTGATTCAGAAGATAAGGTGTTCTTGTTAGGCGAGGGCACAAAGATTTCATTATAGGATTAAACAATCAGAAATCAATTTAAGATGTTTAATTTTAGAAACAATAATGCGTTGGTTACATCTCTACATCGGTAAAATAAATTCTGATAGTTACATAAGATATCTGAGAGAGAGATGCATTAGATGTTAAAACTTGCTTGGATATTGGTTCTGATCTAGGCACGTTTGTTAATGATTTGAATTTGTTAGGTATCGATGCTGAAGGAATTGAATCTGAACAAGATAGAGTAGATTCTTCTGTAAGTCCTAAAATTAAATGTGCTACTTTTGGGCTTGATTATTCCAATAATAAAAAATATGATCTCATTACGTTACCACAGGTGATTTACTTTTTAGGCGATATTATTCCCATGTTGTTAAAATTGAAATCAATGTTGAATCCAGATGGAATGATCTTTATTGTTACTGTTACACCCGATTTTGATCATCATGTGTCTAAGTATCCAAATCATACATTATATTCTAAAAACGAGTATTCTGAGATATGTTCTAAAGTGGGATTAAAATTAATAGATTACACAGATTTTAAATCAAATATTGGTACGGCTTTTAATAATGCTAATATACTATCTGTAATTCGTATTCTTTTGTTTATGACCGGTTTGAAGAAACCAATAGAGAAAAAGAAGGGCAATAATGCCTATATTTTATTACGTAACTGACGTAATGTTTTATAGCATTTTTAGATAATTAAATAGTAAGAAGATCAAATAACAAGCGTTAGTTCATAGTACGAAAATACTCTAATGTTTGTTTTATGCCACTCTCAACACTGGTTTTTATGCTCCATCCTAATGAGCAAAGCTTTGAATTATCGACAAGAAAATTTCCAACATCCACAGTTTTAGTATATTGAGGAGGATCAATGTATTTAATTGGCGCATTGGTATGCTCATGTAAGATTCTTCCTAGTTCATCAAACCAAGTTTTCTTGTTTGATGAAATCCAATAAAGATTACCAGATTTTCCTTTTAACATGATAGTTTCAATGCCTGCAACCACATCAGAGATATAGATAAGATCGCGGAAAAATTTTCCTTGATTATATATTGTGATTTCCATTCCACGAAATGCTTTGTATATTAGATGATTTATTGCATTTTTAGTAGTTTCATATTGTTCTCTTGGGCCAAAAGAGTTTGTAATTCTAAATACAATAGTGTCTAACCCATACACATCATGATAGATTTTGCAATAATTTTCACTTGTTAGGCGATTAGTACCATAGATAGTTGTCGGATTACAGGGAGTATTTTCATCAACGGGTAAATGTAAAGGCTTACCAATCACTATGAAAGTACTACCGAGAATGAATCTACATTGCATATTGTGTTTTTTAAGCGTTTCAAGAATACATAGAGTTGACTTGGCGTTGACGTCTATGTCATATAATGGATCTGCAAATGATTGAGAATGAGAAGTTTGCCCCGCTAAGTGGATTATTATTTCAGGCTTGTATTTTAAAATGGTCTTCTCTAGTAGTGGATAATCTGTGATATCCAAATATTCTATTGTGATTTTTGAGAGAATTTGTTTTAGATTTTGATTCTTTGAGTTACTTTTGGTTATCACTATAATTTCATTATCATTAACTAATCTATCACAGAGATGGCTTCCAACAAAACCCATTCCACCAGTAATCATGATTTTCATACAAATTATTCAAAAAAACATTCTATTAAGTTTAGGCGACAGATACATTAACGAAAACAACTTAAATTGAGTTTAAATTCAATTTTACTTTCTTGAAACAGTTAATTCAAGATAAAAACATATTCAATAAATGGGATTTTCTGACGAGTTTTCTGATATGACCCAAACTATTTCTTCACAGAGGGGACTGGTGAGCGTGATAGTTCCTCTTTATAACGGTCAGAAACATTTACTTGAATTAATACAAAGTCTGAAAAATCAAACACATAACAAAATCGAAGTCATAATAGTAGATAACAATTCTACGGATGATTCTGTCAGATTATTAAAATCACTAAGTGAGAAAATAATTCCTTTGAATATATTTTTGAATAAAAAAAATGAGGGGTATTGTGGCGGTTGTAATGAGGGAATAAGACATGCCAATGGAGAATATTTACTATTTTTGAGTCAAGATCGAATCATGAATAATGATTGGATAGAAAAAACAGTAGCAAAAATGAATCAGGATGAAAAAATAGGTTGTATTGTTGGTAAAGTAATCAGAGATGGTGCATCATCTCCTGAATATGGGCATTCTTATGATGTTTATGGTGCTGTCTTAATCAATGGAACTCCAGATGAATCCAAACTTTTTTTTGGTGGAGGCACAGTTTTAATACGAAAAAAGATAATAGAACAAGTAGGAGAATTTGATCCAGAATTTTTTATTTATCAAGAAGATGTAGATATTTGTTGGAGAATTAGATTAGCTGGATACGACATCAGGATAGAAAAAAATGCAGTTTGTCACAATAAAGGAGGCGGTATAAGCGATACATTTTACAATAACAAGCAGTACAACATATCTTTTGATTCAGAATTAATCAATATGCCACTTTACAAATTCTATTATAGTCAAAAAAATAGAATTCGCACATTATTAAAAAATTATTCATCTGTAAATGTTCTAAAAAAATTACCTGTTGTGATCGTCATAATTTTATTAAGAGGGATTTTTATGTCTCTAATAACTAGAAAATTTTCTTATTTTCTTGCAGTTTTTCGTGGATTTTGGTGGAACATTATGCATACAACCAATACAATGAAAATAAGAAAGAAAATACAACAATCCAGAGTAATTAATGATTCTGAAATTGAAAGATATATGTTGCAAAAATCAATTGAGTTAAACGCAATTATGTCATTAAGACAATTGTTAAGAAAAAAATCTTGAATCGTAAATCAATTTGGAAAAATAGTACCTATTATGGTGAAACTAGGTAGCGAGATTTATATCCATCCCGTTAGAAAAATCAGTGATTTTGAAAATAGTTGTAGGCATACCAGCATATAATGAAGAAAAAAATATTGCAAAGATAATCGTAAAATTGCAAAAGATTGCAGACAGGATAATAGTATGCAATGATGGCTCATCTGATTTAACTGGAGAAATTGCAGAGAAAATGGGAGCTGAGGTAATTAATCATCCAAAAAACCTTGGATATGGTGCTGCAATAAGGAATATTTTTCTCAAAGCGGCAGAATTGGATGCAGATATGTTAGTTACATTTGATGCTGACGGCCAGCATCGAATAGAGGATATCCAAGGTGTAATTCAGCCTATTCTTGATGGGGAAGCAGACATAGTGATCGGCTCCAGATTTTTAAATGAGGAGAATAGTGAAAATGTTCCAGGATATAGAAAGTTAGGAATTAAAACAATTACAAGCCTCACAGATTCTATAACTGATTTTAAATTAACCGATGCTCAAAGTGGATTTAGGGCATACGAAAAAAAAGTTTTGAAAGAGATCAACCCTTCAGACTATGGAATGGGGGTATCAACTGAAATTTTGATTAAAGCTAGTAAGAAAAAATTCAAAGTAAAAGAGGTCCCCATCACAATATTATATGAAGGAGATACTTCGACACATAACGCAGTTTCTCATGGGACTTCTGTTATACTTAGTACTTTGAAATTTGCTTCAATAGAGCATCCTTTGAAGTTTTATGGTATGCCTGGAATAATTTTTCTGGCTATTGGATTATTTTTCGTGGTTTGGACCATACAATCATTTACTGAGACTAGGCAAATTATTACAAATATCTCATTAATTGGCATAGGTAGCGTAATTTTAGGAACCATGTTTTCTGTCACAGCAATAATGCTATATTCTTTGGTAAGTGTGGTTAGAGAACGCCGTAATGGATAACTCTTCTAATTTTAAAGAGTAAACATGAGAGAGAAATTCAACAAGATTAAATCTGTTTTCACAAGATTTAGAGGATTAGCCACCCTAGGTTTTGGAAATATCACAGCAGCTGGTATTTCTGCCATTTTTTGGTTTTATTTAGCTTCACTATTAGGTGCTGAAAATTATGGACATGTAAGCTATTTTATAGCAATAGCTTCTATTTCATCTACGATTTCTTTCTTAGGAGCCGGAAACACAATTATTGTTTACACAGCCAAAGGCGAAAAAATACAATCACCAATCTTTTTTATTTCAATTATTTCAAGTGCCATCACATTAATAGCTGTTTTCATTATTTTTTCTCAGATTGGAGTAAGTCTGTATATTTTAGGCTATGTGATTTTTAGTTTAGCTACTTCAGAATTATTAGGAAAAAAATTGTATGGCAACTATACAAAATATCTAATCACACAGAAAATTTTAATGACTGGATTTGCAATATCACTTTATTATTTTTTAGGAGTAGGAGGGGTGATTCTAGGTATTGCGCTTTCATTTTTCCCATACTCCATTAGGATATACAAGTCTTTTAAAGAATCAAGAATTGATTTGAAACTAATTAAACCACGTTTTGGTTTTATGATGAATAGCTATGTGCTTGATCTATCAAGAACATTCAGCAGTTCTACCGATAAATTGTTAATATCTCCCATGTTTGGATTTGCCATACTGGGGCATTATCAATTAGGAATCCAGTTTTTATCAATTCTAAGTATTCTGCCCTCAATAGTTTACCAGTTCATTCTTCCAGAGGATTCTAGTGGAAATTCTAACTATAAATTAAAAAAATATACAATAATTTTCTCTACAATTCTTGCTTTTCTTGGCATAACACTATCACCATTTGTTTTGCCAGCCCTATTTCCTAAATTTACTGATGCGATTGAAGTTGTTCAAATTGTCAGCCTGTCCATCATTCCAGCTACAATAAATCTAATCTATATCTCAAAATTCTTAGGTAGGGGATTAAGTAGGATAGTTCTCATTGGATCTGGGGTTTTTCTGTCAGTGCAGATAACAGCAATCTTTATGCTAGGACAAATTTATGGTGTTAATGGAGTTGCAACGGCATTATTGATAGCAACATCTGCAGAGGCAGTATTCTTGGTAATTACAAATAGAATTTTTTACAAGATCTGAAATTTTGTTCTATTTAGATTGAAGTTACATATGCTATCAAATAAAATGTATCAAAGATGAAACCATGATCTCCAATATCATTTTAAACGTGGGTGATTTTCTAATTATAAAATGCAGTTAACTGAATTTATTGAATCAAAATTGGAATATTTACAGTCAAAACCAATTCTAACACTAACAATAGTGATGTTGTTTGGTTTATCTTTAAGAGTGTATTTTACACCGTGGCATTTGCCAACAGAATCATTTGATGCTCTAAGTTTAATGATTGAGGGAGTAGAGTACTCTAAAGGAGATTTTAGCTCTCTTAGCCACAGATTCCTTTGGCCAATGTTTCTTTCAATATTCTTTCTGATTTTCAGATTTGACAGTTACTTTGAGTATATGACACTAGTCAGAATCATTTCTATTGTAATTTCAACATTAAGCATTCCAGTTCTATATCTAATATCAAAACAATTTGTAGGAGTAAAATATGCTATTTTAGCTACAGTTTTTTTTGCAGCTGAAGCAAATCTTGTAGAAAATTCAATTTTTGCCATCACAGAACCCATGTTTATTTTACTTGGACTATTATCATTTTATTTCATGATACAGAAAAATGAAAGATATTTTCCTTTTGCATTTGTATTTGCTGGTTTGGCATTTGATACTCGCATAAATGGAATTGTTTTAATTTTAATTTTGATAGTTTTATCCATAATTAAGATAAAGAGTAATAGAACATCAATCAAAACTTTATCGATTGGATTTTTACTTCTTTTTGCCATTGTTGCTCCGATAAATCTAATATATCCAATTCTAGAAGGAGATAGAGTATTACCCTATGTTGGTGATGCAGCAGCAACAATTTCTAAAGGACAAGAATATTATTCTACAGCCCAATTAAGTGAAAATCCATCATCATTAGATGTTGTACAAAATGCAATAAAAAATGAAATAATGAATTTTTTCAGAGTGACGATTCCATATTTAATCATTTTATTTCCTTATGGAATATTCATATCACTAAAAAATATCAACTATGAAAAAAAAATACTATTTTCAGTGATAATTTTTTCTCTGATAATAGCTATTCCCCAGCATACAATTTCTAACGAATATAGGAACTTGTTTTTCATGATACCATTTTTGTGTATTTTTTCCGCTATCATGTTTGAAAAATTAACCGAAAAAACAGAGATGAAAAATATTTTTTTAGCATTATTGATTTTGGGTTTAATTCTGATATCTGCAAACTTTCTAAGAGAGAGATATGATATTGATGAAGAATATTTTATTGAAAAAGACAATTTTGGAAAATATGTTGCAAATAATTTAGACGGTAACATTACAGGTAACATACGTCTTGAAATAGTTAGAAATATGATTAATGTAAAGTCAACAACATATTTGTTCAATGAGAAATTATCATTATTTGATCCAGGTTTTCCAATTGATTCAGTATCAGAACTAATGAATTACTGTATTCAAAACAAAATAGATTATTTGATAATAGAACAGAATAAAGTGGAAAAACATTTCCCTGTTTTTCATAAAATTGAATTTAATGAAGATAACCTACCATTTCTTAAGGAGATCTATGATACAGAAAAATCAGATTATAAAAAATTAAAAGTAAAGATCTTCAAAATTAATTATGAGGAATACCAAGATTCATTAAATTAATGATATGGTTTTTGCTTAAACAAGTTTGAATTCACAGTTAAATATGAAACATTTTGTAGAATGGTGATCAGTACGGAATCAAATACTATTTTGCCAAGATTAATGAAAACTGTAGATGAGAAACTCGGGTTTTTTACTAATCATGTGTTAATTTCCATTGTAATTATATGTGCGGTATCATTTATTCTCAGATTATATTTTTTTGAACCAGAAATCCCAATTCGTCAAGATGCTAATGCATATTTTGAGTATGCTATGGATATGAGCATTCTAAAGAATATTCCACATTCTGAACATGCAAATGATGGTTGGCCTATTTTTCTTTCAATTTTTTTTGGGATTTTTAATTTCAATAGTTATCAGGATTATACAACATTACAGAGAATTGTTTCAATTGTAATTTCAACTTTAACAATAATACCTGTTTATTTTTTATGTAGAAGATTTTTTGACAGATCTTTTTCAGTTGTAGGAGCATCATTGTTTGCTTTTGAACCACACATAATACAAAACTCATTATTAGGAATAACAGAACCACTTTATCTTTTCCTTGCAGTTAGCTCTCTTTCATTATTCTTGAGCAAGAATCAAAAATTATTTTATGGTTCTTTTGCAGTTACTGCTTTAGCAACCATCGTGCGAGCCGAAGGGATTACAATTTTGGTTATTTTATTAGTAACATTTTTTGTAAATAATAGAAAAGAAAAAAAAACGATAGGAAAAATTTTTTTAGCTATAGTTATTTTTAGTGCAGTTTTTGTTCCCATGATGATCATTAAAATTCAAACATCATCAGGAGTTTCTAGTTCTTCACTTAATCACATTGCTAGTTTTTCTTATGGTTCAGTTGTAGATCCCGAAAATAACAGTGTAAATTTCTCTAATTTACTAAAAGCTGTTGAAACTATGGTAAAACGTCTTGGACAGTCTATGATACCATATTTTGCTTTTTTTGTCCCATTTGGAATTGTGTTACTTTTTAAAAATCGAAATAAAGAAAATAATTTAATCATAATTTCATTATTGGTTTATTCACTAGTGTCAATTCGAATGTTTTTTGTTGCGGGTGATTTAAGGTTGATTTTTTTCCTATACCCATTATTCATAATTTTATCGTTACAGACAATTAGACATATTGGAAACAACGCTGAGTTTAAGAGAATATTTCTAATTGGAATAATAGGATCAGTTCTATTGTTGTCTTGGTTTTTCTTGTATTCTAATACAGAATATGATTATGAAATGGAAGTGATTAGATTTGCAAATTATATGGTAAACAATGTCAAAGTCTCAAACAACTTTTATCCCGAATCAGGGTACATCTATGGCGTATGGGCATCATCTAATCTGAAATTTCCTGTTCTTAGTTCAGATGCAGAATATGTTGGTCCCCAGCTTTTAGATTATGTAAAAGGAACAAATTATGTTTATCTTGCTCAAAGCGCAAATTCAGTTGAGGAATACATAAGATTAGCGAAAGATCAAAATCTGTCCCATTTGGTAATAGATGACAATGAAAAAAGACCGACATATTTTAAGGATATTTTTTACCATGAGGAAAAATACCCATATTTAATAAAAGAATTTGATTCTGCCAAAGAAGGATATAGACATTATAATGTCAAAGTATTCAAAATAGATTACGAATATTTTGATTCAAAGTTGAAAGATAATTAGTGT
>JBBSWR010000271.1:0-1280 GCA_038046185.1 Nanobdellota archaeon | reverse complement strand
GATTCGTCGAAAAATAACAGAGTTGAACTTTTATGAAAATCAGCGTCATAGGTCTCGGAAAGGCGGGGCTTCCGCTGGCGGCTGTAATAGCTGATGCCGGAATAAAAGTGACAGGAGTTGATATAGACAACAAAAAGACTGATATGATAAACAATGGCATCAACCCAATTCCTGAGGAAAACGGGCTAAGCGCCCTGGTGAAAAAGCACGGCGGCAAAAATCTTTCTGCGACAAGTGATTCCATTTTAGCAGCAAAACAGAGCACTGTGCATATAGTGATAGTTCCCCTATTCATAGACTCAAAAAAGAAGCCGGATTTTTCGATAATGAGGAAGGCGCTTGAAAGCCTTGGGAAAGGAATAAAGAAAAATGACCTTGTCGTACTGGAGACGACAGTTCCTCCAGCCACCACGGAAAATTTTGTCAAGAATGTCCTCGAAAAAGAATCTTCCATGAAAGCGGGAAAAGATTTTTACCTTGCATACAGCCCGGAGAGGATAATGACGGGCTATTCAATATCGAGATACCGGGAATTTCCAAAGCTCGTGGGCGGAATAAACAAGGAGAGCACGGAAAAGGCATTTGAAGTTTACAGCAAATTCGCAAAACCAGTCAAGGTGAGCAACTGCAGGACTGCAGAGCTTGCAAAGGTGGCAGAGGGAGTTTACAGGGACGTCAACATAGCCATGGCAAATGAGCTGCTGAAAGTTTCAGAGCACTACAATGTTGATTTCTGGGAGATGAGGGATGCGGCAAGGCACCAGTACTGCAACATACTGGAACCGGGAAATGTTGGCGGACACTGCATTCCTGTCTATCCGTGGTTCCTGATAAATGAAATGGAAGTCCCTTTGATAAATACTGCAAGAACAATAAATGATGAAATGATAAACTACTATGCTAAAAAAGTAGGAAGGATAGGCGGAAAAAAGGTAGGAGTCCTTGGATTAAGCTACAGGGAAGGTGTCAAGGAAAAAGCCTACAGCAGGTCGTTAGATTTCATAAGCCTCCTGAAGAAAAAGGGATATGATGTTTACGCGCTTGACCCTTTATACTCCAAAGAAGAAACTGAAAGGGAATTTAATGCGAAATTCCTCGAGGACATTTCAAAGATGGATGTTATAGTGCTGATGAACAGGGAATCTGGGTACAAAGAAATACTTTCAAAAATAAAAAGCAAGGTTGTTGATGTGAAAAACATGCTTGGTGAAAAATGAAGATACTTTCGGTGATAGGGGCAAGGCCTGAATTTGTCAAGGAGGGCCCTTTGTCAAGGGAAT
>JBBSWR010000270.1:0-4620 GCA_038046185.1 Nanobdellota archaeon | reverse complement strand
TTTTTTGAAGTAATTCAATTTTTTCACAACGGAACAGCTTCAAAAAAGATTGGGAAGTTTTAGTGAGACCTCCCGAAACTCATAAGCACGTCAATCCTCGAACTCGAGAGCAACGCGCTTGATACGACGAAACCGCACAAAGCGGAATCCTTGTCCTCGCGCTCCGCGAAACTCGATCTTTGCCGGATCATTTTCCTCGACGGCCTCCGACCAGAGCATTTTGATACCCTCGTTGCAGAGTACCGCGGTGACAGAAAGTGGAGCGACGATGACCATGTCATCGTAACTGCCTTCTTTGAACCGACGAGCGACTTGTCGCGCATCATCGAACGGACGAGCTTCTTGCTCAACGACTGCGTCGTTGCCGTACATCTCCCGAAGCGTTTCAATTTGCCGGGGATGTGGCTTGTGCCGAGACATCCAGAGTATTTTCTTCACTGCCGATACCTCCTTTTGGGAATGAGCGAACCGAGAGAGATTGTATGATAAAATCTCGAAATTGTCCAACTATTACGCTGTCGCTTCTGCGTTCTGTCTATTTTCAAAACGAACGAAATAGAAATCTTCTCCGTTAAGATATGCGGGTAATTTTTCGTTTTTCGTTAAATAAAATCCTTTGCTTTCAAACCATTTTCTAATTCGTTCGTTCATCAAGAGCGCGTATGAAGTGCTTGCCCTTGCTTCGGCTTCAATTGGCACGCCGTATGCAGAAGCGACATCAAGAACTCTCTCCATCATTTTACGAGCAATCGGTGATCCTCTAAATTTTGGCAAGACAACCATATCGTATACATGGGCGACTCGTTCGCCACTTTTCACTTCTGATTCTTCCGGTAAAACCAAGAGATAGCCAGCCGCTTCTGACCCCTGACGAACCACAAAACTCGAGGCGGCTCCCGGCACTTCTAGATCTCTTTGTTTTTGCAATATCTCTGCGACATGAGCCTTGCCTTGTGCCATTCCTTCGGGATACGCTTCCGCCTCCATTTTTGCAATAAGTTCCGCATCTCTTTCGGAAAGATTTGCGAATGTTACCACTTTGTCCATAGACTCAACTCCGCTACGCTTAGGAAGATCGTAAATTTGAGAGCCAGTAGCGTCGGACCAAGAGAGACGGGTTTTTGCTTGATATTTGTTCGGCTCTAATTTTCCACCGGGCGGAGTTAAATCAGAGTAACCCGTACCAACTTTTACTGGCTTACTTGTGTATTCTGTCCAAAATGTTTGATATACATTCGCTAGTAACGGTGAAAGATTTTTATAATTATTAGCAACTTCGATATTATCTAGCACGATAACATCCTCGTTATTTTCCTGATTACGAGAATCAACTACAACAGATTGGGCAACAATTCTACCATTATATTTTATTGTAAAGTATTGAGTAGAGCGATTAAAAATATAATCGTCATTTTTTGAGTCTCCAAATGGCATACAGCAGTCGGTATAATTTCCACACACCCATCCTTCTGGGTCAGATTTGTCGTGTACTCGTGCTTCAACAATTGGTCCAACATCAACTTGTTGCTCACGCAACAAACGAATAATATCTTCCTCTAAATCTGTCGGAACGGAATTTAGTAAATCAAGTGCAGTCATTTTCTTTTCGCCGACTTCTCTGTCTTTCACCAACTGATTCAAAGAGTGGAATAACCCTTTTGAATCTTTAGCTGTTCCTCTTATTTTTTGTTTATATGATCCTAATCCTTCACGCAATGCTTCAGTGAGTGTTCGTCCGGCGAAAGTTCTTGAATGAGGTCTAAATGGTTGTTCCTTATCTAATTTTCCATCGAGCAAATCTTGGAAATCAGCACGCCTTCGCATTGATTCAAGTGCCGCAAGATTAAATCCTGGTGCAGAAATAATGTCGAGCAATTCAGGCGGGAATTTTGAAAGATCAATATTAGATTCAATTGCTAAAATACGCTTCTTAAGTTCTCGCAATGATTGTATAGAGCCACCTGTGGCTTGAAGAGGATCACGATCTTTACTATATCTCGGCAAAAGATTAACAAATTCTTGATTATCGTCCATTGTCTCAATACTCAACAGAATGGACTTTGCATCTCCAGCTTCAAGTTTTTGAATATTAGGACTCCATAGAAGTACATCGTGCCAATTTGCTATACGCCCGTCAGCTCCGCGAGTTGTATTGAAGCGTAAAAGATAATTCTGCATTGCGCTACCACCAACATGCTCCGCCGCACCCTTATACCAAGTACGGACTTCTTCCGTTTGAGTTCCGAGACAAATACGAAAATCCAAATCAGTTTTTCGCTTTGGCGTTTCTTTGAAAACATTATCCCATTCTTTACCCTCATTGCTTGCGCGCCAAGTGGCATATTTTGTGAGACCATTTGGATCGAGCAAAACATAATCGCTTGCGTATTCGTAATAAAGATTTATTTCTTCTGGCGAAACTGCCTTGCGCCAGTCTGCCGGCCAATCTTCGGTGGCAAATTCAAGATCATTTTTAACTTGTCCGCCAATTACTCCTTCGAGATAGCGTTGTTTATCATGTGCCAAAGCTACGCCACGAATATCATTCCCTTGTTCTAACGCTTGAATAATAAGACCGAGCGTAGCAGATTTTCCTTGTTCCGGTTGTTGTCCATAACGATTTTCAGAACCTTGCCCCAAAAGGGCAACAATTAGATTTTTCTGTTTCTCTAGATACTCGTTCAATTTTTCTTCTGGGACATCAGCTTTTGAAATATCATAACGATCCCAGTTTACATATTGATCTTGCCGATAAAAACGATTTTCTTCTTTCCTATCAGGGTTTGCCATCCATACTTGTTTGGCAAGCCAATGCATTCTTTTACCCTCTCGAAATAAATCTCTCCCTTTTCTTACCGGTAATTTAGCAAGCCATTTCTCATTTTGTCTTTCTCTCTGATATTGATCTTGGGTTTCTTGTTGTTCGCCAACTTCGCGTTTCCCCAAATAACTCCAAATGCCAGTTCGTGAAAGTGTAGCCGCTTGATGAGATTGCTTCCCTAGGTTGGGACCTTCAAAATTTTGTAGCTTATAGCCAAGATTTCTTAAAATTTCTAATCCGTGCAATTTTTCGCCTATTCCTTGGTCGCTATCCTTAAAAAAGGCGAGTGCTGATTCGGCATCTACGGCGCGAAGTATCTCGTAAACATCAGCATCGGAATAATAAACACCGCTATTTATATTTCTTTTGCAACGACACTGTTCAAAAACCTCTTTGAGTTTAGGGTTATCCTCGATGGCTTTTCGTGCAATAGCTTCTTTAACTCTAGTTTTACAAAAATCCAAAAATTGCCCATCTCCTTCTGGAGAAAACAGAATGGGTTTATGAAAAGGTGTAAATCGAGCAGACTTAATTGTAGCTTCCTGTGCTTCTGGTGAGGGAGGAGAAAAAACTCTTCCTAAATCAATTTTGTCGAGATCAGTAAATCCGGCTTTCTTAGCAATTTCATCTGCTTTGAATACAAACATTTTTTCCACTCTATCGCGAGAAATTGCGGAGAGAACAAGTTTGCGATTTGCATCACTTTCTGTTGCTTTTTCGACTCCAACTGTTTCTATATTTTTTGAGATTCGCTCAAACTCTTTTTTAGCAGTTGAAATGAACGGACCTAGATTAGTAACATCCCCATCAGCCATTTTCTTTTCCTCTTCGTCCCAAGTACGCATACCAAAATCGTTGCTACAAAGATAGCGACTCTGTGGTTTGAAATAGTAGCGATGTGGTACAGTCTTTTTTGCTTTTCCAACATCTCTAGCGGTATCTATTCTTACTGCATCTCTAACATAAGCTAACGCAAGAAGATCGTTATTGCTGATTGTATCTTCAGAAACATAACGCCCATCGGGATAGTATTCATCAGTTTGATAAATACCTAATTTGCCGTTTTGTTCTCGAATGAAATAGTTAGCACCTAACAGACCTATTTGCTCATTACTTAATTTAAGTTGTTTAATAATTTCACCCCGATTTTTTCCAGAAGTCAGTAGGGGTAATAACTCGGCGAAATTACCATCAACAAAATTTTCAATATTTGATTCAAAATCTTTTCGCCCCAATGGTTCTTCTGCTGTCGTTGTTTCAAATGTTTCTATCGTACTCAGCTCAACTTCTTTATCTGGATTTTTAGAAAATAAATAATCGGCAATACCTTCGTTGATTTCTTGCCTTGCTTGCTCTTTTGAAAATTGTTCTGGTTTTGAAAAGCTTTCGCGCATATATTTGAAAAGTTAATCCATTAAATCTTTTACATCTACCTCCAACGCTTTGGCTATTTTTTTCAATGTTTCAATGGTTGGATTTAACTGGTTTCCTACTTCTATATTGGTAATTGTATTATTTGAAATATCCGCGATTCGGGCTAGTTTCTCTTGAGACAACCCCTTTTGTTCGCGGAGTTGTTTGACTATATTAGCAAGTTTTCCACTTTTTGGATTTGGCATATTTTGATTGGCACATTATAATGTGGTATACTTATCGTTGTTGGAGCTAATCCTTAACCACAATATAATGTTAGCACAAAACTTAAAATCAATCAAAGTAAAAGGGAGTATCTCGTCGTCGCCCGCGTATGGGTGGGTGGGACAAGGGCGACACTTCTTTGATATTGCTTTCGCTTTTTT
>JBBSWR010000269.1:0-1458 GCA_038046185.1 Nanobdellota archaeon | reverse complement strand
GAGAATTTTTTACAATCTGCTGGCAGTAAGTTTTGAATTCGGGCTGCATCATTTCTTTTAATGCAACTGCGATTGCCGCTGTCGTATGGTCATGAGGGCCGCCCTGCAGCCCCGGGAAAACTGCCTTGTCTATTTTGGAAGCAAGTTCGGGGTCCTTGTCAAGGCCTTTTTGGGTGACCATTATGATTCCACCGCGCGGACCGCGGAAAGTCTTGTGAGTTGTTGTTGTTATGATGTGAACGTAAGGCGAGGGGCTTTTGTGAACTCCGGCTGCAACCAATCCTGAAATGTGCGCAATGTCTGCTGCCAAGTATGCTCCTACTTTGTCTGCGATTTTTGAAATCTCTTCGAATGGGAATTCCCTTGTGTAAGCCGTGTAGCCTACCCACATTAATTTTGGCCTGTGCTCCAAAGCCAATCTTTCTACTTCTTCTAAATCAATATATCCGTCCGCTTTTACGTGGTAAGGAACGGACTTGAACAATTGCCCGGTTGCGCTTGCTTTGAACCCGTGAGTTAAGTGGCCGCCGTCGGAAAGATTCAAGCCCATTACAACATCGGTCGGCTGCATTAAAGCTATGTAAACTGCAAAATTAGCTGGTGAGCCTGAATAAGGCTGAACATTAACGTGCACAACGTTGAAAATTTTCTTTGCCCTTTCAATTGCGAGCAATTCAACTTCATCAACGAACTGGTTTCCGCCGTAATATCTTTTCTTTGGGTAGCCTTCAGAATATTTGTTCGTTAAAACACTGCCCATTGCCTGCAGAACAGCTTTGCTCACATCGTTCTCAGAAGGAATCATTTCCAATCCGAGCTGCTGCCTTTCCAGCTCTTTTTTTATCGAAGCATAGATTTCAGGGTCAGTCTCTGAAATATCATCCATCATTGAAATTTTGGTTCACCCCAATAATACGAAAGCCAGTTCGTATATATAATTTTCTATTTAGAAATATAAAAAGCAATTACTATAATTAGCTGGCCCTGTGCTGTTTTCTCAGCCTTCTCTCTTTCTTTATTCTCTTTCGCTGCCATTTCCAGCGCATCTGCTGTTTTTTCTTCCAGCGTCGTGAACTTCTCTTCATAATAATTGAGATTTAAGATTAATATTTAAAGGTATCGCAGATATTTTGCGTCTGCTGAGACTGAAATTAAGTATTTTTTGGATTTGATATTTTATTATACCTAAAAAATTATAAAATAAATATATCAGGGAGGGAATATTATTATTGCACTTAAAGTGTTTGTTATTGCCCCCACCCATCCTAAGCTGTGCATTTTTCTTGTGCAAAATAATAATTTTCCTTAGAAATGTTTGGATACAAACTAAAAATAGTAAATAATATGATTAACTTGTTTGGTGAGAAATTTATGCAGAATGATTATTCCAAGAAAGCGTGATTTCTACAAATTTTTGTCCATAAACGGCAGATTTATATACCTCTAAATCCAGGAAAA
>JBBSWR010000268.1:0-1265 GCA_038046185.1 Nanobdellota archaeon | reverse complement strand
GATGTACATTAATGTTATGAAAGACTAAGAATCCACTTATGATGAATAATTTTCGAAAGGTTTATATAGCTGTCTTTTCAGAGTGTGTATTCTGAGCGCTTCTAACGAAGTGCTTAGCGGGCTTCGAAATTCGAAGCTTATGAGATTCACTTGGAGGTGAACCAAACATGGAAAAGCAGATTGGAAATTACTCATTTATTGTTGGAGTAATAGTAGCCTTGGTGCTTGGCTTGGCATCCAAACAGGTCGGGGCGGCACAAGTGTGGCTCTTGTCATTGCTTGTTTTGCTTGGATTAGTTGTTGGATTCTTGAATGTTTCAGGCAAGGATACAAAGGACTTTTTGATGGTTACTGTAGCTTTGGTTGTTGTTGCTTTTGCAGCAAAAGAAGTAATTGCTGGATGGACAGATGTTAAGTTCGTCGGGCCTTACTTAAGCGGCGTATTCGTGAGTTTGCTGACATTTGTAGTTCCGGCAAGCATTGTAGTTGCCCTTAAGGAAGTCTACCAGCTTGCAAAAGAGTAAGCAGCTATTTTTTTCTTTTTTTTTATTTTTTCTTTTATTAAACTATTTATACTGAACTTGATTTCTGGCCCTTATGAATATCCTTGGCAAGATTAAAGCTATTGATTTAGCGCTTTACTTAGATTCAACTTTAGTTATTTCTGATGTTCATATTGGATATGAGGAAGCTTTGAACAAAAGAGGAATGATGATTCCCAGATTGCAGTTTGGCGAGATGATTAAGAGAATTGAGAAAATTCTTAGCGAAGCAGGGAAAGTGGAGAAAATAATAGTAAACGGAGACTTAAAGCATGAGTTCGGCACCATTTCAGAGCAGGAATGGCGCAATGTACTGAAATTTCTGGATTTATTGGCTAAGCACTGCAACGAGGTAATTCTGATTAAGGGTAACCATGATATGATTCTTGGGCCGATTGCCAGAAAAAGAAACGTGAAAGTTGTTGATTATTATTTAATTAACAAAATACTAATAACTCACGGGGATAAGATTCCAAGCAAAGATGTTCTGCAGCAGGCTTCCACTATTATAATAGGGCACGAGCATCCGGCTGTATCTTTGAAAGACGGCGCAAGAGTTGAGACGTTCAAATGCTTTCTGAAAGGAAAGTACAAAGGAAAGAACTTAATTGTGCTTCCTTCGTTCAATGAAGTAATAAAAGGGACAAACATAATGCGCGATAAGACATTAAGCCCTTTCCTTAAGCAGAATCTTGATGATTTTGAGGTTTTTGCTGTGGAAGA
>JBBSWR010000267.1:0-2297 GCA_038046185.1 Nanobdellota archaeon | reverse complement strand
CTTTGGGAAAAAGAAAAAGCATCAACCTGAAAGGGATAAGGGCGGATTTGCCGTCAGTAACAAAAAAAGACATTGCAGACCTGAAGGTTGGGGCGCAGTATGGCATGGATTATGTTGCGCAGTCATTTGTCAGAAGAAAAGAGGACATCAGGCAGATGCGAAAAGTTCTCGAGCAGCTTGGCTCCGGCGCAATGGTCATTGCCAAAATCGAAGACCAGGAAGGCATCGATAACATGGATGAGATAATCAATGAATCCGACGGCGTAATGGTCGCAAGAGGGGATTTGGGAGTTGAAATTCCAATTGAAGAAATCCCGCTTGTCCAGAAGGTGATGGTTGACAAGTGCATCGCAGCCGGTAAGCCGGTAATAGTCGCAACCCAGCTTCTTGAATCAATGATCACAAATCCAAGGCCGACAAGAGCCGAGGTTACGGATGTGGCAAACGCAATTTTCCAGAAAGCGGACTGCATAATGCTTTCCGGCGAGACTACAAAAGGGGAATACCCGGCCGAATGCGTGGGCACTATGCACGTTATTGCAAAAAATATCCAGAAAAAGCTGGAGTTTGACGCAGGCTACCTGAAAACAAAGGACGTGAAAGAAGCAATAACTTTTGGGGCATGCGTCAATGCAGAATCCCTTGATGCGAAAGCAATAATTGTCTTTTCAAAAACAGGAAAGCTCCTGAGCCTGGTTTCAAGAAGAAGGCCTAACGTCGATATTTTTGTGTTTACCGACAGCGATGAAGTCAAAAGAGAGCTTATGGTTTACTGGGGTGCTTTCCCGTTCACGATGAATTTTTCTGAAAATTATGAGCTGATGGCAAAAAATGCCGTTGACTTGCTGAAAAGCAAAAAGTTTTTGGCTAAAGGCGACAGGATACTGATTGTTTCCGATGTAAACCCGAGAAAGAACATAGAAATTCTTGAGATAAGGGAAGTATAATAACCGAATAATAATCTAATTTCAATCCGAAAACCAACAAACTATAAATACCCGTAAATAAACTTTTTTTCTATGCACGAAACTGTGGTTGCAAGAGGAATAATTCAGGAGGCAGAAAAGCACGGCAAAGTGAAGGAAATCTCATTGGAGATTGGCGAGCTTGCGCACGTTCCGCCGAATGAGCTGCTTGAATGCCTTGGGCAGCTGGTTGGCTGGAAAATAATTTCAAAAATAAAAAAAGCAAAAGTGAAATGCAAGTGCGGCTTCAAGGGGCATCCAAAAATTCTGGAGAGGGGTCATGATTTTTTTTATATTGAGTGCCCAAAATGCAAAAACGTCCCCGAGCTTGCGGATGGGACAGAAATAAAAATACTTAAAGTAAAGGTGGAATAAATGTGCCTTGCAGTTCCCGGAAAAATAATTGAAATAAAAAATGAAATTGCTACAGTGGATTATGGACTCGAAAAGCGTAAAGCAAAATTAATAAGCAAAAATTACAAAAAAGGGGATTATGTAATAATTCAGGGCGGTGTTGCAGTTCAGAAAGTTGATAAGAAAGAGGCCGTGGAAGCTCTGAAAATGTATCAGAAATTTCTGAGAGAATGAACTTGTTTTTAATGATTTATCTCTATTTTGTTCAAATTCATTATATCAATTATTTTCTTGGAATACTTCTTTAGGTTGCCCAATTGCCCCTCGTCCAAAACACAGCAGGCAAATCCCCAGTGCAGCGCGACCATGTCGTTTTTTTTTATTTTAGGAAGCATTTCCCTAAAGTACACTGCAGTTTTTGTTTCATCTTCGCTAAAAAAAAATTTGCCGTTCTCATTTTTTAATGACTGCGTTTTGACAATCAAATCGGCATCATGCACTTCGGCAACTTTGCCCCAGGAAATCCTGCAGTTGTCCATATTTTGCAGATTGGTTTCAACTGTCCCGCTTGTCCTGCCGACTCCTACGTAGAAAACGTTGAAATTATGGTGCGGCGCAAACCCGTGCGGCAGATTTTTTATCAGGCTCCCGCCGATTGATTTTGGAAGCCCCCTGTACATTAATTTCCTGATTATCTGTTTTATGTCGTCGTCATCAAGATTTTCAAGAAGCCCGTTGCCTATCCAGTATGCCTCCACAACTTCATAATCAAGAAAATCCTTGCCGTTTTTTTCGGCGATTGATGACAGATATGGATACAAGCCCTCAAATTTTTTTATTGATTCCCTTACATCATCTAAACTCTTGCCATCCTTCTTGTTTGCATATCTGAGAAACTGCCCGCATGCTTCTTTAGGGCCGCAAAATCTCAATGAATTGGTTATATACGAGAATCTCGAGGCAAGCTCAGTTCCTTCC
>JBBSWR010000266.1:0-1326 GCA_038046185.1 Nanobdellota archaeon | reverse complement strand
GGGTGCTGTTTTCCATAATTTTTTTTCCGGTTATCGAGTCTATTGCCACATTATTTATTGTGCCGTTAAGCATTACCTCCGCAAAAGCGGCATCAAAGTCTTTTACGGGAGACTGGGTTTTATTGACATAGAAACTCAGCGATGCCAGTGTTTTTTGTGCTGTTGCTTTCATAACTATTATCATAAATCCGTTTTCAAGGTCATTGATGTAATTGTTAATTGAATCAATTCTTGATCTTTCAGCTTTGCTGTCCTTCTGGATAGTTATATCCGCCTGCGGAGTATATACCAGAATCAGAATTGCCATTATTGTTAAAGAAATAAAAGTAAAAAATATTCCTCTTTTTTTTATTTTTGCCATACAAATACCTCGGCCTTGTAGGGCCCCCAAAGGCTGCTGTTAGTTGTGTTTGCCACGCCAAATGTAATCTTTTTTGAAGTCAGCATTAAATCTGTTTTGCTTTTTGATGCAATTTCACCTGAGTCAGGATTTCTAGGATATAAAATTAAATTGTCCATCCATAATTCATAATTAAACTGCGAAGGAACAGTATTTGCAGACACATTCTGTATGAATTTCTCGGCTAGGTCGTATTGCCCTTTTGAGTAGAACTCCCCTATCTGCTGGAGAAGTGAATTGTCTTTGTTTGTTATGCTGCCGTTTTTCCACAGCTGCCCCCCGATTCCCCCATAGGGGTTGTTTAATTCTTTTATCTGCGTGTTGGAAAGGAAATTCAGAAAATCATCAGACAGCAGGCTTACCTGCGACGGCTCGGGAAAACTTATGTAAAGCGAAGCTATCATGAAAGCGCCTATTGCCAATACAAAAATTCCGAGTGCAGCGTCCAGGACGAAGAAATACCCTCTTTTTTTATGAATCATTATTCATTTTAGAATCTTAAGTGTATTTATAGTTTTTGATTGGGAATTTGTTTCAAAATTGTTTACCCTTTAATTTTCTCTTTATTTCTTTGAATAATGCTTCCAATTCTTGATTGCTTAGTTTATGCGTAGTATTTTAGATTTGGTTCCATTTTTCATTCACTCGCTCCCCTTCAAATCATTTAAAAAATGTTTTCACAACATCGCTTGTTGCGTATAATTTATCTCCCTGATGCACAACATATTTATGTGAATTTCTTAAATCAGTAAATGTGCCATTGCCTATGTGAGATACTTCAGATGGGGGAGTTATTGCCACTTGATGAGCTAATATTCCTGATTCTTTATTACTCATTATAGCATCATTACCAATTGAACTGTCAGAATGCCTAAGTATCTGGGATATACCTCTGCCAAATCTGTGATCTTCTGCACTTATTTTAT
>JBBSWR010000265.1:0-3011 GCA_038046185.1 Nanobdellota archaeon | reverse complement strand
CCGGTTTGACTATCTACACGACTCCAACATAAACTTCTCCCTTTACCTGCCTTGAATAAGCGCTCCCGCTCACTAGTGTATTGTAAGCGATTGTCAAAAAAACTTTTCCTTTTTCACTGGCAACAAGGCCGGCCAGTGCTGAATTACAACCGTTAAAAACAAAATCCTGCACAGTTCCGGACGTAAACGAGAACGGCAAAGCAGGTGTATTGCCGGGGCCGGGGCAGGCATATTGCGTCGAGCCCTCGCTTCCCAAAGTTATTGCAGATATTGAAATCGGCTCCCCCACGCCATTCTTTAACCTGAGCCTTAAAGTATTTGCAGTGGCGGAAATCTGGTAATCCTGGCACTGAAACTCAGCTCCAAAAGTGCATCTATTCGGAAGCACTTTGCTGGGGTTTAAAATCCCAAAATATGCAAGGGTCCCTATCATTACTAGAATAACCAAAATTGCCCAGCCATAAGTCGTGAGAAATTCCAGTGCTGCTTGCGCCCTTTTATGCATCTTCTCGCCTTAAATAAATTATTCATTTACAGTTGAGTATATTTCTCCCTGGATTAGTTTAGTGTAATCACTGGTGCTCGCTGATGGATAATACTCAACAGATATCAGAACTTTTCCTTTCTCGCCTGAAATTAAGCCCGTTGAGGCACAGGAGGTCCATACAAAATCAGTTGTATTGCCGGATCTCCACCTGGACAATGCAGTTGACGGATAAACCGCGCAAGTTATGGTAGTTCCATCTTCTTTTGCCAGAGACACGCCACCAGCTGCAATTTCAACCGGCACCCCAACACTATTTTTTAATTTTACTCTGACTTCGTCGCCTTTTAGCTGGTAGTCTATGCAGGTAAATTCTGCTCCGAAAGCGCACCTGCTGGGAAGAACTCTGCCGGGGGATAACACCCCAAAGTAGGCCAATGTCCCCACCATGACAAGAATGACAAGTATTGCCCAACCGTAAGTCGTGAGAAATTCCAGCGCTGCTTGCGCCCCTTTAAGATTTGTACTCATGCTCTCAACCTCTTTCTTAAAAATTCAAATAACACCTGTTCTGTAATATATTTATAAACCTTCCTATTTTAAATAATAAAAAATTATGCACTCTGCCTGAATACTACATATTTCTTGTCCACATTGACCAAATCATTTTTTGTTTTTGCATCAAGCCTGTCAAGGATTGTGTTGATGGCCACAAAGGAGATTGCAATTCCGGATGCAAACAGCAGCCTTTCGTAAGCGACAACGGGTATCAAAGCAATCCATTTCACCGGAGTCATAGGAACAACATAATTCCAGATCGCGCCTCCGACTGCGTGCGCTGTTAAAGTCGCCCCGAGGCTTCTTAAAAAAACTTTGTCGCCGTATTTTTTCGGAAGAAGCTTAATCACTATCGGAATTGTCCAAAACAGCGTGAAGAACCATACCTGCCTTCCGACCGGATGGGCTATAAAAATTATTATCGCGGCTATCGGCACAAAAAAGCTCAGCTTGTCTTTTTTTGTTCCAAAATACCACGCTGCAAAAAGCATCGGGGTTAGCCTCAGCACACTGATTAAAGTAAATGCTTTTCCCAAAACAAAATAACTTGAAACTTCTGCAATCAATACTGACAGGACGCCGACAACCGGCCCGAGAAACGAGCCCGCAACGGGTCCAAAAAACTGGAACAGCGTGAAGAACTGGTTGTCCGCGCCGATTACTTTTGAGAAATTTATCCTGTCACCGATAAAAACCAGAATGCTGAAGATTAAAAGGAATATTAATCCTTTCTTAGTAATTAGCTTGTTGAGTTTCATCGAATTCACCCAATGCTTTTGGTTTATGATTTCTTTAAATAGTTTTCTGTTGAGAAGATTCCAAATCTAAATTAATTCCAACTATCTCTCTTCGCAAACCTTTAAAAACAATCTATCCATACTGATTGCTATGAAAATAATGATGGTGGAAGGAAGATATAAGGGGGAGATTGACCTCTCTAAATTAGATATATCCATACTGCCAAAGAATATCGGGTTAGCTACAACAGTTCAGTTTCTTGATTATGTTGATAAGATAAAACAATTTTTGCAAAGCAATGGAATCAAGGTTTATGCAGACAAAATGAGGCAGAAATATGAAGGCCAGCTTCTCGGCTGCGACCAGGGAGGGGCAGAAAAAATAAAAGATAAAGTTGATGCTTTTCTTTATATTGGAACCGGGGCCTTTCACCCGCTGGGAATTGCAATAAACATTGACAAGGAAGTTTTCTGCTATGACCCGCTAAATGCTATAATGTCAAGAATCGACCGAAAGCAGGTCGAAAGGTACAACGCAAAAAGAAAAGGTGCTTACCTGAAGTTCCTTGATTCAAAAGAAATTGGCTTCTTGGTTTCGCTAAAGCCAGGCCAGAATAATTTTAAAAAAGCTGTCGAGTGGAAGAAAAGGCTGAAAGAAAAAAACTGCTATATATTTGCCTTTGACACTCTTGATTTCAGCCAGATTGAGAATTTTCCCTTTGTTGAATGCTGGGTCAACACGGCATGCAATAGGATATTAGACGATTATGATAAATTTCCAAAGCCCTTGGTAGACTTAAGCGATATCGAGAAAATGGAGCTCGCTGCAGTAAAAGTAAACTGATTATTTTTTCTTTTTGCTGTTGTCTGACATCATATAAATCAGTGTCTTTATCTCGTTCAATTCTTTTTTTGAAACGTCAACCATAACGCTTAACAAAATAAACATGACCAACAGCGACAGCCAGCTGAATATTGCAATTATCATCAGCCAGCTTATCTGGCCGCTCTCCGCCCTGTAAGCCTGGTTAATCAGCTGAAACCCCAGAATAGAGGCGCCTATTCCCACAACAAGAAGAACAACATCAAACATATTCATTCTGTTTTCCGCCATTAGTATGCTCCTTACTGAAACCCTTAACAAACTATTATTTAAACTTTCTCTTTTAGATAACTTCTGTGTTATCCAGAAACTATTTCCCTACGACAAGTTAATTGTAAGCATGAAGCTT
>JBBSWR010000264.1:20084-21201 GCA_038046185.1 Nanobdellota archaeon | reverse complement strand
ATGAGTGGATAAGGCTGTCTTATCTTGGAAGCGGAAGGCAGGTTGGAAGAAGCTGCATTTTACTGCAGACTCCTGAATCGAGAGTTTTGCTGGACTGCGGAATCAACGTAGCCGACGACGCAAAGCCATACCCTTATCTTGAAGCGCCTGAATTTGACATTAACGAACTGGACGCGGTCATTTTAAGCCACGCCCACATTGACCACTGCGGCTTTATCCCTTATCTTTTCAAATTTGGGTACAGGGGCCCGGTTTACTGCACAGAGCCGACAAGGGATGTTTCTGCGCTTTTAATGCTTGATTTCATAAAAATCCAGAGAGCAGACGGCAAGGAGCCGATTTACAGCGCAGAGGAAATAAAGGAAATGGTCAAGCACACAATCACGCTCGAATATAACGAAGTCAGCGACGTAACCCCTGATGTGCGAATCACGATGTACAACGCAGGGCACATTTTGGGAAGCGCCATGGTCCATCTTCACGTCGGAAACGGGCTGCATAATATATTGTACAGCGGCGACCAGAAGTATGGAAAAACATTATTGCTGGAGCCCGCAGTCACACAGTTTCCAAGGCTTGAAACTTTAATGCTTGAAGCAACTTACGGCGGAAAGGACAATATCATGCCCCACCGGAAAGAAACAGACGAAGAATTGATGAAAGTCATAAAAGAAACAACTGAAAGGGGCGGAAAAGTTTTAATTCCGACTTTGGGAGTCGGAAGGGCGCAGGAAGTCATGCTGGCAATCGAAGCAATGGTGCGTGAAGGCAGAATGCAGCATATCCCGGTTTATATCGACGGAATGGTATGGGATGTTACAGCAATACACACAGCTTATCCTGAATATTTAAATAACACAGTCAGAAAACTAATTTTCCACAAAGACCAGAATCCGTTTTTGCATGAGGTTTTCAAGAGGGTCGGGTCGCAGCAGGAAAGAATGGATGTCATTGAGAACACCGGGCCTTGCGTTATACTGGCAACTTCCGGAATGCTTACAGGAGGGCCTTCAGTCCAATACTTAAAGCACTTATGTGACAATCCAAAAAACGCAATAGGATTTGTAAATTATCAGGGCGAAGGCTCATTGGGTAGGAGAATGCAGCAGGGCGAAAG
>JBBSWR010000264.1:0-19984 GCA_038046185.1 Nanobdellota archaeon | reverse complement strand
TTGTAAATTATCAGGGCGAAGGCTCATTGGGTAGGAGAATGCAGCAGGGCGAAAGGGAGTTTACATTTGCCGATGGCGGGAAGCAGGAAATGCTTCAGATAAAAATGTCCGTCCACACGGTAGACGGATTTTCAGGCCACTCATCCAGAAACCAGTTAATGAATTTTGTTGCAAAATGCGAGCCAAGGCCTAAGAAAATAATTGTTAACCACGGCGAGAGCTCAAGATGCCTTGACCTTGCAAGCTCCATGCACAAAAATTTCAGGATAGAGACAGTTGCACCGAGAAATCTGGAAGCGGTTAGAGTGAAGTAAAAAGCTTTAAATAAACTTATCAAATCTTTTTCTCCATGGACGAGCAAACCAAACACGATTTCATCAAGGCAGGCAAAATTTCAGCAGAAGCCATTGAATACGGCAGGACTTTGATTAAGAAAGGGAACTCTCTGCTTGAGACTACAGAATTGATTGAAAAGAAAATCTTTGAGCTGGGTGGAAAGCCTGCTTTTCCAGTCCAGATTTCATGCGACGATATTGCCGCTCATTTCTGCGCAATAGAAGATGATTCAACTATATTTGAAAATCAGGTTGTATGCTTGGATTTAGGAGTTCACGTAAACGGCGCAATCGGCGACACTGCCTATACAATTGATTTGTCCGGCAAATATTCTGATTTGGTTAAAGCGGCGCAAAAAGCTTTGGAAGAAGCTTTGAAAATTGTTGCTGTCGGAACTGAACTAAGGGAAATCGGAAAAACAATTCAGGATACAATCAAAAGCTATGGATTTAATCCAGTAAAAAACTTATCAGGCCATGGCCTGGGATTGTATGACATCCACACAAGCCCGACACTGCCGAATTTTGATAACGGCGACAAAACTAAATTAACTAAAGGCATGACTTTTGCCATTGAGCCGTTTTCAACAACCGGTGCCGGAATAGTGGGTGAAAAAGGGCACCCAACCGTTTTCATGATGCAAAATAAAAGAAATGTGAGAAGCCCGATAACAAGAGAAGTTCTGAAAGAAATTGAAAGCTACGAAAACCTGCCGTTTGCGGAAAGATGGCTTCAAAGAAAATTCGGGGCAAAAGCAAATTTTGCGCTGCGGGAATTGTCCCAATTAGGAATGATTCACCAGTTTCCTCCTTTAGTTGAGGCAAGCAAGGGGATTGTAGCGCAGGCAGAGCATTCTATTTTGATTGATGAAGAAGGAAAAGTGTTTGTGTTAACCAAACTATAATTTTAATCTTTTAATTATTTCCTCAAACTCAATCATCTCTTCCTTTCCGCTTTTCATATCCCTCAATTTTAATTTTCCTTCCTGCAGCTCTTTCTTGCCGACGAAAAGAACAAAAGGAATTCCAAGAGAATTTGCATATTCAAGATTTTTTGAAGGTCCCTTTTCATTCAAGTCAATGTCAGCATTAATTCCAGCTTCCCTTAATTGCTGCGCTATTTTTATTGATTCATTAATTGTTTTGATTGGAATCACATAAACCTGGGTGTTTGTTTTTTGCTTTGCTTCCTGCTTCTCAAGCATTGCGTCATAAATTCTGTCAACTCCGAAACTCACGCCGACTGCCGGATAGTCCCCTTTGTCAAGCAAAGCTCCAATCATTTTATCGTATCTGCCGCCGGCGCAAACAGAGCTTTTGACGCTGCTGTTCCTCAGGAATGCTTCAATTACTGTTCCGGTGTAATATGAAAGCCCTCTTGCCAATGAAACATCAAAATCAGCTTCAAGATTTTGGGCATTGATGTAAGAAATTAACTGCTCGACTTGGCTCAACCCGTCCGAATTTTTCAAAATGTTTTTCAGCTGTTTTATTTTTTCGTCATTGCTTCCCTTAATATTTAAAATATCTATTATTTTATTTATTTTTGAATCATCTATTCTCTGCTCCTTCAATTCGCTCTTCACGACGCTTAACCCAAATTTTTCCAGTTTGTCAATTGACAATATAACTAAATCCTGCCTGTCTTTTTCAACTCCGCAGAAATCCAGAATATCATTCAGCAATTTTCTGTTGTTGACTTTTACCGCAATTTCAAAATCTAATTTTTTGAAAGCCGTGAAAATCAGCGAAACAATCTCGGCATCTGCTGCCATTGACAAACTTCCGATGACATCAACATCGCATTGCGTAAACTGCCTGTATCTTGCGGAGGCAACCGGCCCGTCCCTGAAGACTTCTCCAATCTGGTACCTTTTGAAAGGCATCTTGATATTAGGATTCATTCCAATAAATCTAGATAATGGAACCGTTAAATCGTATCTTAATCCCAGGTCTCTTCCGCCCTGGTCCTTTAATTTGAACGTTTCCTTAAGAATCTCTGCTCCGCCTGTGTATTTTGACGATAAAACATCAAACCTCTCGAAAATAGGCGTTTCAAGGGGCGCAAAGCCATATAATTCGAATACTTCTTTTAGAGTATTAACTACCATATCCCTCACTATTTTCTCTTCGGGCGCGAAATCGCGCGTTCCTTTAGGTAATTGAAGGTCCATATTAGTTTCTATTTTTAGGTTGGTGTCAAAAACCACAAGTTACGATGATTTATAGTGGTTTTTGAGCATGCTCAGAATTCTATTGAATTCTGACATTTAAATAGTTTTGCTTAGTCTAATCTCGATTGACTTATTGTGTGCATCTAAGCCTTCTATTTTGCTAAGTTTCAACGCAGTTGGTGCTAATTTGATAACTCCTGTTCTATCTATTTTTTGGTGAGTTTGCAATTTAACAAAATCCCTTACGCTTAATCCGCTTGTGAATCTGGATCCTCCATTGGTAGGCAATACGTGGTTTGTGCCGCTGCAATAATCTCCGAATGCTTCTGCCGTGTATTTTCCTAAAAATAAAGAGCCGTAACTAATTAATTTGTCAGCATATTTTTCAGGATTTTTCATCTGCAGTTCCAGGTGCTCAGGGGCTATTTCGTTTGCGAACGATACAGCTTCATCCATATTCTTAACAATTTTTATTTTTAGATTTTTTAAAGATTGTTTGATTATGCTCTTTGTAGCCAAATCTAACATTAATTTTCCGATATCAATTCGCACTTTTTTAACCAATGCGGCAGAGTTTGCAACCAAAAACGCCCGGGCATTAATATCGTGCTCTAACTGCGCCATTAAATCAATTGCAATAAGCTTGTAATCAGCCGTTTCATCCGCTATAATCATTACTTCGCTTGGGCCCGCAAGGAAATCAATGCCACAATCCCCATAAACGGCCTTTTTAGCCGCAGTAACATAAATATTGCCCGGCCCGACTATTTTATCCACCTTGGGAACCTGCTTCGTGCCATAAGCCATTGCCGCTATCGCCTGCGCTCCGCCAATCCTGAAAATCTTATCCGCGCCGGCAATATCTGCCGCAACTATAGTTTCGGGCCCTATTTTTGGAGAACAGGCTATTATCTCTTTGACTCCGGCCAATCTGGCTGGAACAATGCACATCAAAGCAGTTGAAGGAAGCGGGTAATTCCCTCCAGGAATATAAACGCCAATCTTTTCTATAGGAACAACCCGCTGTCCCAATATCATTCCATTTTTCTTTATTTCAAAATTCCTGAACTGCTTGAGCTGCCGTTTTGCAAAGAATTCTATATTCTCCTTAGCCAGTTTTATTGCCCTTATTGTTGATTCATCAACTTGCCCGTAAGCTTCTTTTATTTCTTCTTTTGTAACTACAAACGATTCCAAAACAGTCTTATCAAACTTTTTAGTATAATAACTAACAGCAATATCTCCTTTATCTCTAACCTCCTTAATTATTTTATCTACGATTTTCATTTTCTTCTTCTCCATAACTCATTTTGAACATCCTTAACATCAATCCCCTGTTTAGCCATCAGGACAAAAATAAAATAAAATAAGTCTGAAACTTCCCAAATCAGGTTATTTTTGTCCGTATATTCTAAAACCTCCAGGCACTCTTCTTTTATTTTCTCCTTTATTTTATTTTCATTCAATGCAATTTTGGAAGTGTAAGACTTTAGCTTAGGATTTTTTATCCGGTCAGTAATCACGCTGTATAATTCCTGAAAATCAAATTCTTTATCCCCAAAACATGAATATTTTCCGTAATGGCACGCAACATTTTTTTGTTTTACAATGAACAATAATGCATCCCTGTCACAGTCATATCTAACCCCGACAATTTCCTGATAATTGCCGGAAGTCTCTCCTTTAGCCCATAATCTTTTCCGCAATCTGCTGTAATAGGTTGCTTTTCCGGTTTCAAATGTTTCTTTTAATGACTCTTTGCTGGAAAATGCAAGCATTAAAACTTGCCCCCAACTCTCTTGGACTATTGTTGGAATCAGCCCGTTATTTTTACCAAAGTCCAGAATAGAGGCAAAAGCATCGCTTAAGCTTATTTTTCCCGTATATACCGACATTCCCAACTGCGAATTTATGCCCAAATTTTCTAGCCATTTAATTTCACTTAGATAAGAAATACCGCCGGCAACTGTCAGTTTATTTTTTGTTGATTCTCTCAGCCTTTTTATTTTGCTAAATTCTATCCCTTTCATCAAGCCCTCTTTGTTCACATCCGTAAACAAAAACTCAGAACAGAATGGCTCCAACTCCTTGATTAGTTTTTTTGGAGTTTTTTTAGTTTTACTTCTCCAGCCGTTATTAACCACATAGCCGTCTTTGGAATCAATTGCAACAATAATCCTATCTTTTGGCAATTGCTTTAGGAATTTTGGAGTTGCTTTTGTCCCTATTATTATTTTTTTGGCGCCGGCTCCAAGAATTTCATTTGCTTTTTCTATTGTCCTGATTCCCCCTCCGACCCTGCAATCTGCAATTTTGCAAATCTGCTTGATTAATTCCAGATTATCCCCTGTTCCGAAGGCTGAATCTAAATCAATTACCGCTACTTCACCATATCTTCTGAATTTTAGGGCTAAGTTTATTACATCATCTCTTTCAAGGACTTTTTCTCTGCCTTGCCGGAGCTGAACCGCTTTTCCATTCATTAAGTCTATGCTCGGTATTATCATTTTCTTATCTCCACTCCATTTTTTAAAAGGAATTTTTTGACCTGCCTGATTGAAAATTTTTTATAATGGAAGATTGAGGCCGCAAGAGCAGCGTCTGCTTTTCCTTTTCTGAAAACTTCCAGTATGCTTTTTAGATTATTTGCACCGCCGGATGCGATTATGGGGATGTTGACACTTTCTGAAACTGTTTTTGTGAGCTCCAAATCATAGCCTTCTTTAGTTCCATCATTGTCAATTGAGGTCAATAATATTTCACCTGCGCCTAGTTTTTCTATTTGCTTGGCCCATTGCAAAACATCCATCCCTGTTGGCTTTCTGCCGCCCTCAATATAAGCCTCACAACTATTGTCTTTCCGTTTTGCATCAATTGCAACCACAATGCACTGGCTGCCGAACTGTTCTGACGCTTTTTTGATTATTTCCGGATTTTTTATTGCAGCTGTGTTGATTGAAATTTTATCAGCGCCCGCATTCAGGATTTTCCTGATATCGCTAATCGTTTGTATTCCGCCTCCAACGGTAAAAGGTATGAAAATTCTTTTTCCAATTTCTTCCACAAGACTTAGGGTAGTTTTTCTGTTTTCGTATGATGCGTTGATATCAAGGAAAACTAATTCATCTGCGCCTTCTTTGCAGTATTTTTCTGCCAAGCCTATGGGGTTTCCTGCATACCTTAAATTTCCAAATTTTGTTCCTTTTACAACGCTTCCATTTTTTATATCCAGGCAGGGGATTATCCTTTTTGTCAGCACTGCAACCATCTCCGTAGTATTTCTATTCCAAATTTTCCACTCTTTTCAGGATGGAATTGCATTGCTAAAATATTCCTATATTCAACGGCGCTTGCAAAATTTCCATAATAATCTGTTGCCGACGCAATTACTGATTTATCTTCTGGAACAGCGTAGTATGAATTAACAAAGTAAGCATAGCCTTCCCTGAAAATATTATTTTTAGCAGGAGAGATCTTATTCCAGCCGATTTGCGGAATTTTTCCTTTTTGGAATTTGATTACTTTTCCTTTGAGTATGCAAAGTCCCTTAACTCCCGGGCTTTCTTCGCTTTCTTCAAACAGCGCCTGCAGGCCCAGGCAGATTCCCAAAAATGGCTTTCCGCTTTTGATGAACTTCCTGATTGGGCTGATTAGCTTCTTTTTTTGCAGGCTGCCCATTAAGTATCCAAAAGAGCCGTCTCCGGGAAGTATCAGCCTATTTGCATTTTGGATATCTTCCGGGTTGTCGGTTATTTTGCTATCTACTCCTAATGTGTCTAATGCGTTTTTTACGCTTCTCAGGTTTCCCGCCCCATAATCTATTATCGCTATCATTATATCATTCCCTTTGTTGACGGCAATTCTTTTAGCGCGCGCCTGTCTTTCGAGCACGCTGTTTTCAAAGCCTTTGCAAAAGCCTTAAACAATGCCTCTATTTTGTGGTGGTCGCTCCTGCCATAATCAATTTTGACAGCAATATTTGCGCCTAATCCCACTGAAAACCCATAAAAAAAGTCTTCAAGCAGGTCAGTGTCAAAATCGCCGCAAAATCTTCTTTTGAATTTTGCATCAAATTTTAAGTAGGGCCTTCCGGATATGTCTAACGCGGCAATTGCCAAAGACTCGTCCATAGGATAAATGAAATAGCCTGCCCTGTTGATCCCTTTCTTGTTCCCAAGTGCTTCCTTGAAAGCCTGTCCTAAGGTAATCCCCGTATCCTCTACAGTGTGGTGCTGGTCTACCTGTAAGTCTCCTTCTACATTTAATTCAATGTCAAACAATCCATGCTTTGAAAATGCCTCAAGCATGTGGGTAAAGAATCCTACTGGTGTATTAATTACATATTTTCCCTTTCCATCAATATTTAATATTAAATCAATTTCAGTCTCTTTTGTTTTTCTTGAAATTTTAGCTGTTCTCATTTTAATGCCTCCATTATTTGATTGATATTTTGAATTACTAGCTTAGCCCCGTTTTTTGCCAGAAGGTTTTCCAAAAATTTTGATTTATCCTGCGGAGGAAGAACCCCAACTGGAATAATATTGGCGCTTACGGCAGTTTTCATATCATCAATAGTGTCCCCAAAATAATATGCGCCTGAATTAGGAAATTTATTCAAGACTTTCAGCAGGCCTTCGGGATTGGGCTTTTGCTTAGAAATATCTTCCATGGCAATAACAACCTTAAAATAATCAATAACTTTATTTTTCTTTAAGACATAAATTGCTTCTTTCCTTGGCCTTCCGGTCAGTATGGCCAGATTATATCTTTGCGATAATATTTCCAAAATTTTTTTATCCAAAAGCCACTTTTCATTGTTTTTTAATTTGAAATAGTAATATTGGAATTTTTTTATAATTATTTTTTTATTGATTTTGAATCCTTTATTCTCAATGATTGCTTTAGTCATGTCCCAGTCATTGTTTAATCCGCCCTTGTTTTTATATTTCTGAATTTCTTCAAAACCGATGCTTGATTTGGTAAAATACTCAGCTGTTTTCCTGATTGCAGCCCTGTATGAGTTGGAAACATCAACAAGAACGCCGTCAATATCAAAAATCAGCAAAGGATTTATTTCTTTGACTATTTGGCGAAGTGCCTTAATCAGCTGCATTGTTTGCCTGACAGTTCCGAGAGTAATCCTGACGCAGCCCTGCAAAAGTGGATCGCTGCTCCTGTTTCTCACCAAGATGTCTTTTTCTTTCAGCTTTTCACAAAAAATTGCAGCTTGGGGGCCGATTTTTAACAAAACAAAATTGGCGTCAGTTTTATAATACTGAATTCCCAGGCTAGATAATTCCCTTAAGAAAATTTTCTTGCTCGCATTTACTTCTTTAACATAATTCTTAATATAAGCTAAATCTTTAAGCGCTTCAGAGGCGCAAATAGCCGCTGCAATGTTAACACTGTACGGAGAAAGGACTTTTTGTATAACTTTGGTATTATTTTTATTTGAAACAATGTACCCCGATCTTAATCCGGCAAGGCCAAATGCCTTAGAAAATGTTTGTATAACAAATAAACTGTCATATTTCTTAACTAACGGGATTGAAGACTTGCCGTAAAACTGATAATACGCCTCGTCTATCAGGACCAGGGCATTATTCTTTTTCGCTTTTTTAAGTATTTGTATTATGTCTATCTGCTTAATTGAAGTTCCAGTTGGATTATTGGGATTTACTAAAATTATTATTTTTGTTTTGATAGTTATAGAATCAAGAATTTTTTCTGTCGGAAAACTTAAATCCTCATTATAGTTTATCTCTTTTATAACTGCTTCATTTAATTGAGCATAAAATTTAAACATTGCATAAGTCGGAACCGGAATAATGATTTCATCCTTGCTTTTTTCAATGTAAGTTTCAATTATTGTTTTTATTGCCTCATCGGTTCCATTAGTGGCAATAATCTCGTCTGCATTGACATTGCAATATTTTGCCAAACTTCTTCTTAGATTAGTATATTCTGGATAGGTGGATAATAAATTTCTATCTATTTTTCCAAGTGTTTTTATTACAACTGGAGAACACCCTGCAGTGTTCTCATTAAAATCCAGCCTTAGGGAGTTTTCCCTGCCGGAAGTTGGAGGATTATACTCTTTCATTTCAATTACAGCTTTTCTTGGTCTAATCATTTTTCCCACCTATGATTACAAAATCGCTTTCGAATATTTTATCATAAACTTCAAGGCCGGCATTTTTTATAGAAGAGCCCGTATAGACAATGTCAATTACTAAGTCAGAGATTCCGTTGCAGTAAGTAGACTCGGTAGAGCCAGACAGGTAGATTTTAGCAAACCTATACCCTTGATCTTCTAAAAGGTTAAGATATTTTTTAGCAAGATTTTTGTACTTTGAATTTATTGAAACTCTGAGATTCTTAGACAGGCCTTCCAGTTTTTTTCCCGCAGGCCCCAGCAGGCATAAAACCGGCTTTCCAAAGATAGCTTTTGCATCATCCCAGTTAATTGTTTTAAGAACTGCAAGTTTTGTGTCATATCCTGAAAGCTCAAACTCTTTGAACAGGTCTCTTCCCGTTAATCCTATCGCAGTTTTGCCGTTTCCGGCAAGCTCTTCTACAATAAAGGGTATGTCTTCCCCCCGCGATACAACAATTTTATCCTGGTTAACATTTCCTAAATATTTTAGAGCTGTATCTCTGTAATTCGCCAGGCTCCTGTTATTTGGCACTACAATGAATGCAATCACTTGGTATTTCGAGCATTTTATTTTTGCCTCCGGTTTATTATAAAGGGCGGCAAAGGGGAATTGAACCCCTTCCATGCGAGAGCTGCATGCGAATATATGAGCATGCTCACGCGCAATTCCACAGTCGCATATTCTGCCGTTAAACTACTGCCGCCATGAATTAAAAAAATAAATTTTAATCTGACAATGCAAGAACTAGTAACAATGATGCATAGAACTAACGGTACCGATGCATCTTAAACAATCAGAATTTTTAAGGTTGGAACTAATTAAATCAGAATAAAGTTTACCAACAATGAATACAATCAACTCGTTTCATAAGATTTAGAAAGCATAACTAATATATAAATGTTTGTGTTACTACTTATTAGACAATAATTTTTCTATATTTTTAAGCTCGTCAATCTTGTAATCCCCTTCAATCTTATACCCAACAGTCACACACCCGGCTTTCTCGCCGGCAATCATATCATTCATCGTGTCACCAATAAGAATTGCATTTTGCGGCTTCACTTTCAGCAATCTGCATGCTTTCAAAACAGAATCAGGAGCGGGCTTCCTGTTTTTGACATCTTCCATTGCAATAACAACGTCAAAATATTTTCTTAGCTTATAGCGGTTCAGGATGGACATTACAATAAATTTTGTGGAATTTGATATCAGGCCGAGCTTTAGCTTTCTTTTCTTGATATCTTTCAGCACTTCAGCCGACTGGGAAAACAATTTTACATAGGCTTTTCTTTTTTTGAAGAATTTGTTATACTGCCGCATGACTTCCTGCTCTGTTTTGCCTATAAAATAATTTTTTAGGTCATACTCTATCGGCTTTCCAAAACTCCTGCTGAAATCTTTTTTCTTTAGTGTCTTCAGCCCAAAATATTTTAGTGTATCATTAAATACATAAAACCAGGCATCGAGGGAGTCAACGAGCACTCCGTCCAAATCAAACAGAACAGCCTTAACTTCCATGCTTCGCACGGTATCTTCCCCTTTTTTCCACTGCTTCCAGCCGTTTTAAAGTTTCATGTGATTTATTAGCTTCTTTTTTATAGGATTCCAAAACAATTTTGAAAGCTTTTTCCCAGATTTTGTAGTGCTTGGATTCCAGAGCTTCTTTCAGCAGGTGCAAGTCAACTGCCTTATCTTCTGCCTTTTCCGAGAAAAATGACAGGCCAAAATCAATAAAATAAACTTCCTTGCTATAAATCATGTTTGAAGTGGTCAAATCTCCATGAATGATTAAATTATTATGCAATATTGCAACTTTTTTTCCAATCTCTTCTGACAGGTGATTATAATCTTTTTTTTCTAATATATCCTTAACTAATTTGCCATCTATTTTTTCTATTAAAATTTGTTCTTTTTCATCGCTTTTGATCAACTTTGGCGCCGGAAAATTAATCATTTCAAGCTTCTGCAAAATTTTTGCTTCCCGCCTTGTCCTGGAACCCCTCAGCTTGTCGTCTATTTCTTTGATTCTGTAAGTTTTGGCAAATCTTTCTTTCAGTATTCTGCCATCTTCAAGAAATAACTTTGCCTCTGCTCCCTGTGCTATTAGCCTTTTCATAAAAAATGAAACTTATGGCAATTTAAAAAGATGCTTATTTTCTAAGCTGTAAAATCGGGGATTTTAGATAAAATGTTTCGGCAGATAAATTTTTAAAGGAGGTAACCTTAGTTTAACCAGGGCCCCTCAGAAATAATTTTCTTTCAATTTTTAAATGTTGTCATGCTTGTGGCAACAAGAGTTTATGAATAGGACACTAAACTTCAAAAGCAAGGTGAGGGTATGATATCTGAAATGTATGTTGGGCACCTCCAGCTTAGGGGCTTGTGGGGAGATGCGAATAGGTTGGCGGCTTGCATAAGTGATCTTGATTTGGCAACAACTTCAAGCAGAAAGGATGGCGGGCCAAGATATGACCTAGGGCTGCTGGAACAGGGATTAGCCCAGTTTAAACTATTAAGTCCGCACGTGCAAGACATGCTAGAGGGCGAGATAAGGCCGTACGTTCAGCATTTAGAGGAAGTTAAGGCAAGAGCCCAAGGTCCCAGCCCCCATTAAAACTAGAAATTAGTAAATATGGGACTAGGCCAGCCATTCAGGACAGGCATATTAAAAACATAAGTAGAACTTAACAGCCGGTTATTTTTTAGCTCTTTCCCATAATATCTTAAAATGATTCAAGTAGCTTTCGGCAATTGCCTTGTTTCTTATCACTATGCATAAAGGATCTTCTTCGAGCAAGATTATCACAACGTTGTCGCCGTAAACCCTGTGGGCGGTCGGCTCGTACATGCTTTGGGGAAGGTATCTTACATTAATCAAAGGGCTTCTTGTGTATTCCTGCCCCCTTGAATCCTCAAAATAAATGACCCTTGCATGTATTTTCTTTCTCTTCCTCTCCCTCACATAATAAACAAAATAATGCTTCAGCAAATTCTCTATTTCTCTTTCAGGGCCCCATCCGAAATAATTTTTACCTGTTTGCAGGATATCATCAAAAACTGTCTTAAGCCCCTGCTTGCCCTTGAAATACTGCACTTCATGCCTGGTGTAAAAATTTGTGTCCTTTAATTTCTTAAGCTCCGGAAGAACTGCTCTCAGCCTCTCTTCCCTTTCTTTCAGGAGAGACAAAAGCTTTTCAGGGTCCACTGCTTCAAAATAGGTTTTTCCTTCTGCAACTATTGTTGAAACCAGCCCCTTTCTGTGCAGTCTCTGCAAACAGCTGTAGACGGAAGTCCTGTGCATGTTGGTAAGCTTGGCTATGTTTTTTGCCATAGAAGAGCCTGCCCTCAAAAGCTCAAGATAAACATTAGCTTCATTCCTGGTCAGCCCAATATGCTCCAAGATTCTTGTGTCTGTCACTTTTTCCATTGAAAAAAGGAATATTCTTTCGATTTTTAAATGTTGTCATGCTTGTGGCAACAAGAGTTTATTTACTTACTGATGAGGTAGCCTAATTATGGCCGGGCCAGATTTAGACGGGATCGCAATGAGCGCAGAAATGCTTGAGGCCAGCGCGGCACATCTGGAGCTTCAAAGCCTGCACGCCCACTACAGGCACATGATTGGCAGTCCAAGAGAAAAGGAATTAGCGGTTATAATTCTAGATGCAGCAACGGCAATGAGAGAAAAATATCCCCTAGATTTTGCTGGTGCTGGCCCAGATGAAATAGCTAATATGGAAAGCGATGCGCAACAGGTTTTGAGGCGTGTTAACGGCTCTGCAGTGCACATTCGGCCTCCGCCTTACCAAACAGATAGCGGAATTTATTTGGGCAATCCATAACTAATTATGAATAAATAGTTTGTTTTGTTGTCATGTTTGTGGCAACAATAGTTTATATGTTTGGCGCAAGATTAATAAAAATTATTATTTCACGAAAGAACGGGAGGCACAAATAATGGCATGGGGAAATGGGAATGGAAATCATACGGTTGTTCAGGGGCCTCTTTCTGATAAAGGAAGGTTAATAAGCCACTATCAGACTTACCTGGATGTGCATCCAAATTTGAGGGGAGGAACACTTACTCATGACGCCTTGAAAAATATAGGGGGGCTGTTAGGAAAGTTGGATAAGGAAGTATCTTCTGCTCCGGTTTCAGTTGATGATAGGGCGGAATTGGGCAGAGCTTTTGCAAGAGCCCACCCGGAATTGAAAGCTGTAGTGGATGTTAACCAACAGTGGGGAATTATAGTTAGCGATATCCAGCGCGAATTGATAGGGCGCCATATTCTTAAGGGAGATGTTCCCGAACCTTGGAACCAATTGGGCGGCGCAATATACGGGCTCCCTTCAAGTCCAGAATATATTTAATTAAGATGCATCCAAACAAGCAGCTTAGAATTTCTTCTGATTGTTAGTACCTAAAAAAATAATATCAAGGCTTGTTGATAAAATAAAATAGCCCTGGCAAGGTTCCCACCAACCTTTTCTTGATGAAGAAGAGCTTGACCAAAAGAACATAGGGGAATTTAACAATTCCTCAAAAATAAAATAGCCCCGGGCAGATTCGAACTGCCGCCTGAGCCTTTCTATTACATTCTATTGTAACCAGAGGGCCCAATCCTTGACCGCTAGACGACGGGGCTGAATTTGATTTATAGAAATGATTGGTGTTTTTATATGTTTTTATTAATTTCATAAAGAAAAATTGTGCAGTCGACTAAAATAATCAACTACTTCTGCTCTGCAGCTTCTGCCGGGGCTTCTTCTGCAGCTTCAGTTACTGCTTCCGCTTTAACTTCTTCTGCAGCTTCCGTTACTACCTCGGCCTGAGCTTCCTGTGTTTTTTCTCTCTGCTCAATGCCCAGATACCTTATCTCGCAGACTTTTAGAGGATACATCTTGTTGAAAGTCTCCTTCATTGAAGCCTGAAGCTTGTGGGTGATAACCTCGTTAAGAACATCATTATAATTCATTTTCTTGATGGTTTTGATCAAATGCTGGACTATGCTGTTCCGCATCTTTGCGGCAATTGAGCCTTTAACGTCTGCTTTGGTAATCACCAGCGGCTTAACTCTCAATGAAACATTGTCAGCCGTTTCGCATGCAAAGGACAGATCCATTTTCTCGCTGTTTCTTCTGACAAATCTTTTTACGGAAGAAGGAATTATCTCGTAGCCGATTATTTTTGTTTTTCCCTTGTCGCCTTCGACTTCTACGACTTTAAAATGAATGTTGATATTCTGCCTTTTTGGATCGCCTGTTAAATTCATCAAATTGTGGCTTAAAGTCTTCCCAAGCATTGCCTGAGGATTAGCTATGAGAGTCTCACCTATTACCGTGTTTTCAAACTGCTGAGGCGCAAATATGTTGTACCACTGCTTTTTCCTTAATTTTGATATCTGGTCTGCCATTTTATACTATTATGGGAATTTATACGATTTATAAAGGTTGTTGTTGATTTTGTTATGTATTCTGCAGTGACATATGTCACCACCATTAAAATTCAGCTTTCATTGCTGAATTTTGGTGGTTTTAATGAAGAAAGAAGAAATACGTAAAGAGTTCTTTAAACTAAAAAACAAAGGCTTTTCTTATTCTCAATGCAAAAGAATACTCAAGGCTCAATTCGAGTACGAAGTGGCTATAAGAACTCTAAAAAGATGGAATCATAGGTTGGAATTTCAATCGTGGGATTTACTTGATAAATCCCGCAGACCTAAGAGAGTTCATACTAAGGTAACTAAGGAAATAGAATCTGACGTTATTAAATTAAGAAAGAACACGGGTTGGGGCTGCAATAAACTAAAGACACAGCTACCTAACATGGATATATCTGCAAGGACAATTAATTTTATTCTTAACAAGAATAACTTATGCAAGATTACTAAAAATAAAGGCAAACAAAAGAAATGGATAAGATGGCAAAGAAACCATCCTAACAGCTTATGGCAGATTGACCACACAGACGAGCAAGAAAAGTTCAATTGTTACACTCTTTCTGTACTCGACGATTGCTCCAGATATTCCTTAGCTTTGGTCAAGCTAAATAATGTCACAACTGATGTTGTGACTAATATTCTTGATAATCTTATCAAGAAGCATGGCAAGCCAAAACAAATCCTAACTGATAACGGAAGCGCCTATGGATTGAACAGCAAGCACAGCAGGTTTGATAGGTGGTGCAAAAGAAAGAATATACGGCATATCAGAACCAAAGTTCATAGTCCGACTACAAATGGAAAAGTTGAGAGACTGTTCAAGACTATAGATGACGAAATAGAATTCTGTAACAATGATCTAGAGCTTTTCAGAATGAGGTACAATCATTTTAGGCCGCACAGCAGTCTTGACAACAAAACTCCTGCTGGAGTTTATTTTGATTTTATCAAACTATTTTAGTGCTAGTGACATATGTCACTGCACTATACATTGTTGATTTTGTTAAGAATCATAAAAACTTAAACATCCAAATTAACGACTTCTTTCGCATGCGCTTCTATGAATTTTCTCCTCGGCTCCACTTCGTCGCCCATCAATAATGTGAATATCTTATCAGCTTCAACTACATCCTGCACTGTAACCTGCAAAATGGTTCTGTTCTCAGGGTCCATCGTAGTTTCCCACAGCTGCTGGGGGTTCATCTCTCCAAGTCCTTTATACCTTTGCAGATGAACGTCATCCCTTCCAATTTCCGCAACATATTTTTGCATATCTTCATCATTATACACATATTTGGATAGTTTTCCTTTAGTAACTTTGTATAAGGGGGGCTGTGCAATGTAGATATACCCTGCCTCAATTAATGCAGGAAGGTATCTATAAAAGAAAGTCAAAAGCAAAGTTCTGATGTGGGAGCCGTCAACATCTGCATCCGTCATTATTACAAGCTTATGGTACCTTGCTCTGCTCAAATCAAAATCATCGCCGACGCTTGTCCCGATTGCAGTAACCATGTTTGTAATCTCCTCGTTTTCAAAAATTCTGTTCAGCCTGGCTTTTTCAACATTTAGAATTTTTCCTCTCAGCGGCAAAACCGCCTGGAATTCACGGTTTCGACCCTGTTTTGCCGAGCCGCCTGCTGAATCTCCCTCCACTAAAAACAATTCGCATTTATCAGGGGATTTTTCCGAGCAGTCAGCCAATTTTCCGGGCAAAGAGCCGTGGTTAAGCGCGCCTTTTCTTCTGGTTAAATCTCTGGCCTTCTGGGCCGCTTCCCTTGCATTAGCCGCATTGATACACTTGAAAACTACAGCTTTCCCAATGGAAGGATTCTCTTCCAAAAACGAGCCTAATGAGTCGTTTACAATTGAATCCACTAATCCTTTTATCTCAGAATTTCCAAGCTTGGTTTTTGTCTGACCTTCAAACTGAGGCTCCGGAATTTTAATTGAAATAACTGCCGTAAGCCCCTCCCTTACATCCTCGCTGGTCAGCTTCATTTCCTTGATTTTGCTTTTCTCAACATAATTGTTCATAACTCTTGTAAGCGCAGTCTTGAACCCGACCAAATGAGTTCCGCCTTCGTGCGTATTGATATTATTTGCAAATGAAAAAACATTTTCCTGGTATCCGTCATTGTACTGCAATGCATATTCAAACTGAATGCCATTCTTTTCTTTCATGGCGTAAATTGTTTTATGCAGCGGATTTTTATTGTTGTTTAGGTATTCAACAAAAGAAATGATTCCGCCGTCGTAATGGAATTCGTGCTTCTTGCCGTCTCTTTCATCTTCCAGAGTTATCCTTACCCCTTTATTCAAAAATGCAAGCTCCCTTAATCTGCTTGACAGAATATCAAAACTGAATTCTGTTATTGGGAAAATCTCATTGTCCGGCAAAAAGTTTACGGTTGTTCCTGTTTCTTTTGGATCAACTTCTCCGATAATATTTAACGGGCTTGCCGTCTTTCCGCGTTCGTACCTCTGCTCGTATAATTTTCCGTTTCTCTTGACCTGAACGATTAAAACTTTTGACAGCGCATTTGTTACTGAAATACCGACACCGTGCAGCCCGCCGCTGACTTTGTAGATTTTATTGTCAAATTTTCCGCCCGCATGCAGCTTGGTCATTACAACTTCAACCGCAGACATGTTTAATTTTGGATGCATGTCCACCGGAATTCCCCTTCCGTTGTCGCTTACAGTCACAAAACCATCTTTCTTGATTGTAACTTCAATCTTGTTGCAGAAGCCTGCAAGAGCCTCATCTATAGAATTATCAACTGCCTCATAGACAAGATGATGCAGCCCTTTCACATCAGTGGAGCCGATGTACATTGCCGGACGTTTTCTAACGGCGCTTAAGCCCGCCAAAACCTGGATGTCTTTTGCATCGTAGCTTGTTGGTGCAGCCTGAGTTTGTTGCGTTTCTTCCATTTTAGCTCTACTTCTAACCTTTGATTGGCTGAAAATTTAAAAATTGATTAAAAATTAATTTGTTTCGTCGATAAAGTACTGCCCTAAACCTACTGTTATTAACGCGCTTAGATATATAAACCTTGCGTTTCTAGAATGGCTTTTTAAGGCTTAATTAGCTGTAATTTAAGGGAATTAAGATATAGTAAATATCTGCTATCAAGGAAAGTTTATGAAATTTTAGGATTTAGCCCGTATTACTAACAATATAAGGATATTCAGTACCCTTCAAAACCGGTCTTTTTATTATTTTTTTCAAGCACAGTAATTGTTTTATTGCTTTTCAAAACATCCCCGACAATCTGGCCGTCTTTTGCAACCTGAAGAATATCATCGGCATTTTCTTTGTCACAGACAACAAAAAAGCCCATTCCCATGTTGAATGTCTTGTACATTTCTTCATCAGAAAATTTGGACTCCTTCTGCATTAAATCAAATATTGCCTGAGGCTTAATCGGATTATTGATTCTGAATTCAACTTTTTCTGGTGTTCTGTTTAAGTTCTTTAATCCGTAGCCCGTGTTATTAAATCCAACAACATCAAAATTTCTGGAAATTTTTGCCATTGTTTCAATATAAATTTTAGTCGGCTCCAGAAGAATTTTTCCGATTGTTGAGCCGTCAAACTTGTAATCCAAGTTATATTTCCCTTTGTACCTTTTTTTGAATTCTCCCCTTGTTTCAAAATCTCCGTTTAACAGGTTTAATCTTAAATCAGTGTATCCGTTTGAATGCGGACCTGAGCTTTTCAGCGCAATTATCTTTTGTCCGGGCTTTATCTTCTGCCGGTTGAATTTTTTCTTGTCAATAAAGCCAATCATGCATCCGCCGATGTCAAAGCCATACCCCGTTGCAGAGCTTATCAGTTCGTCAACAGAAGCCGTTTCGCCTTTTCCAAAATTAATCCTGACGGAGTTTCTCAAAATAGAAGATGAATTGCACTGCTCCAGCCCTTTTACTACGCCTTTAATCAGGTCTCCGGTGAATTTCTCCTCCTGAAACCTGCTTTGGCACGCAAGATAATCCATAAAAAGAAAAGGGCTTACTGCGCCTAAAGTCGCAAGATCATTTGCCGACATGGCAACGCAGTCAATCCCCACTGTGTCAAATTTATGCATTGCCTCGGCAACAACAACCTTTGTTCCGACTCCGTCAATTGCAGTCGCAATGTAATGTTTTGGAAAAACTTCATTGTTTTCAAACAATTCCGCGAACATGCCTTTGCTTTCTTTCAGCATGTCCTGTTTTAGAGAAGAAGGAATCGCTTTTTTTATAGCATCAACCGCTTTTGATTCCGTGTTTTGGTAGCTTGGGCTCATAACAAAGAAAGAATAATTGGTGTTTATAAAGTTTATTGGTTTTATTTTGGCAAAGTCAACTTAGCCCAAAAATAGGAAAATTTAAAAATTTGAATAGTATACTCCACTATTCGATGGTAGTAAAACCAGCAGAAGGAGTTAGTGTTATTGTTAAGGCCACACATGGCTGTAATCTGGGATGTGGATATTGTTATACTCACCCCAATGCAGAAAAAGGAGTGATGGACCAAGGAACGCTGGAGAATATGATTTACAAAGTAGCAAGTTATAACCATTCCAGCCGCGGAGTTGATGAGACCAATTTTGTATGGCACGGAGGCGAGCCGCTTCTTCTGGGAGTCGATTTTTATAGAGAAGCAGTTAGAATAGAAATATCCATAGAAGATCATTTATTTGATAATGAAGTTCAAACAAATGCCACTTTGGTTACACCAGAATTCCTTGATTTCTTTGAACAGCACCACTTTAAGGTTGGAGTTAGCATGGATGGGTTTGCAGCAACACATAATGCTAATAGGCCGTACGCAAATGGGCAACCCTCATTTGACGACGTTTTTGCTTCATTAATGGCGCTTAGAGAAAGAAAACTCACAAGCGGCGTTCTTTGTATATTAAATAAGAACACTTTGCCCCATTTAGAAGAAATTTACGAATTTCTTAGGGAGCGAGGGATATCCGCAAAAGTAAATGTGCAATTTCCAGCCGGGAGGGCACTGGATACTAAATTAGATATTTCTCCTGCACAGTTTGGAAGAGCAATGATAAAATTATTTGACTTATGGTTTTATGACGCCAGAGAGCCAACGATAGACATTGATCCATTTGCTGAGATCTTGTACAACTTAGGATTGGCCAGAAACACTGAACATAGATTAGAATCCCCTATGGGTTGCAACTCTAGGAATAACTGTATTAATTCATTTATTTCCGTGGTTCCCGGAGGAAATGTATATCCTTGCGGTAGATTTGCAGGTGAGTCTGCATTTTATATGGGAAACATTAATGCCGATTCAATGGAAGCAATAATGTCCAGCAAGCCAGTTTTGCTGTTCCAGCAAAGACACACTCAAGGTGTCCAAAGCTGTGCACCTTGTGAGTATAAACCAATTTGCAATTCTGGATGTGCAGACCAGGCTTACTTAATGAGAGGAAGCGTTTTAGAAAAAGATGGATTTTGCCCAGGGTATAAGGCATTATTCACACATATAGAAATGGCAGTTAGAAAAGAACTAGGAGGTGAAACCCATGCAAGACCCAGTGCAAAATAAAGGAAAAGTACCCAACCCTAATAGCCCCGCTTTTTTGGATGATGTTGTGGAGTTTATGGGGGTTAAATTGCATCTAAGCAAAATCCAGAACCCTCACCTCAGGAGAATTATTGAACGCGCTAGAAGAGACGGTTTTAGGCATAGATATGACGACCACAGCAGAAAAGAGTGGAAGGAATATAGTGAACATGCAAGAACTAAGTATCATGAAACTCACAACCAATATAGTAAATATAGTGACTATCATCGTACTGGTTATGACGATTATACTGATTTTATTACTAATTACTAATGGTTAAGTAAGGATTACTAA
>JBBSWR010000263.1:0-3348 GCA_038046185.1 Nanobdellota archaeon | reverse complement strand
AAGATATAAAACAATCAAGTGCAACTGTTGCTCAATAAAAGAAACTCGGCCAGTAGGTGTGGGAACTATCACAAGCCGGTCAAGAGCAACAAGCAATGTTCCCCTGATTAAGATTAAATAAAAATGAGTAACAACAAAATAAAAAATAAATTAAACCCAAACAACAACATTTAAATTTAAATACTCATTCCGGATGCTTACAAAAGGTGATTAGCATAAGAGATGAAACAATTTTCGTGATAATATTCGCTGTGATTGTGATAGTTACGGTAATGCTTGCTATATCTTACAAATAAGTTTGCTGTCAAAAACATTTATAAACAACTCTATCTTAAGTTTTACTATGATAAACAAGTCAGAATTTAACAAAATAAGGGAAGAGATGCACAAGTTTGACCTGAAAAGAGAGCAGGTCATACAGCTTTCCCGGGAAATTATAACTGTTTCCAAGCAGATAATCTATGCGGCGCAGAGGAATGATTTGAAGGAAGCTGAAGCTGCGATTAAAAATATAAAGGATAAAGTCAGTAAGTTAAAGAAAGTAAATATTGTCACCGACACCAACATTCACTCTGTTGCATTCCAGGAATATGTGGAAGCTGTTGCTTTCTATGAATTTGTGAAGCACAAAAAAATTCCCACAAAAGCAAGCCTTGGAGTTTCTGCCGAGGATTATCTTTGCGGATTATGCGACTTAACCGGAGAATTGGTAAGAAAGGCAATTTATGAGGTCATTCACAAGAATTTCAATGAAGCCGAGAAAATAAAAAATCTGGTGAATGATATCTACGGCGAATTTTTAAAACTGCATTTAAGAAATGGGGATTTAAGAAAAAAAGCTGATTCTATCAAATGGAATTTAAAGAAACTGGAAGAAGTAATGTATGACATTTCGATGAAAGGAAGGCACTAAACATATTCAAATTAAATTTATATCACGTTTTGAATAATCTCTTTGAATTTTCTGTTTGCCTTCTCCAATAAATTTAAATAGCATTCTCAAATTCATGACCCTATGAAAAGAACCCATACCTGCGGTGAGCTGACTGCAAAGGATGTAAACAAGAAAGTGATTTTGGCAGGATGGTGCGCTACAAGAAGAGACCACGGCGGAGTTATTTTTATTGACCTGAGGGACAGGTACGGAATCACACAGATAGTTTTTGACCCTTCAAATAATATTGAAAGCCACAAGGCTGCTGAATCCTTGAGGAGAGAGGACGTCTTAATCGTTGAAGGCAGTGTAAGAAATCGTCCGCAGGGGATGGCGAATGATAGGATGCATACAGGCGAGATTGAAATTCTGGTAAGCAAAATTATCAGCACAAACAGGGCGCAGACTCCGCCTATAGAAATAGACGACAGGCTTGAAGCTTCTGAAGAGACGAGACTAAAGTACAGGTATCTTGATTTAAGAAAGCCGAAAATGCAGAAGCAGCTTATGTTCAGGTACAAAATTGCGATGGCAATAAGGGAATACCTGACAAAAGAAAATTTTATTGAAATTGAAACTCCGATGCTTATCAAGACAACTCCGGAAGGGGCAAGGGATTATCTGGTGCCGTCGAGAATTCATGCCGGCAAATTTTATTCTCTTCCGCAATCACCTCAGATTTACAAGCAGATTCTGATGATTGCGGGGTTTGACAGATATTACCAGTTTGCAAGATGCTTAAGGGATGAAGATTTGAGAGAAGACCGCCAGCCCGAGCACACCCAGGTTGATTTGGAAATGTCGTTTGCGGAAGTTGATGACATCCTGCACCTGACTGAAGGATTAATGAAGCATGTTTTCAGGGCTGTTCTGAACAGAGACATTAAAACTCCTTTCAAAAGGTTCACTTATAGTGATGCGGTGGAAAAATACTGCACGGACAAGCCCGATATAAGATTCGGAATGGAATGCTGCACCATAACGGACATCGCAAAAAATTCCGAGTTTAAGGTGTTTTTGGATGTAATCAAGAAAAATGGAATTGTGAAAGTGCTGAACGCGGAAGAATGCGGCGAGAAATTAAGCAGGAACCAGATTGATGAGCTGATTGAATTTGCAAAGCAGAACGGCGCACTTGGACTGGCATGGATGAGAGTAACAAAAAACGGGCTGGAAAGCAACATCGCAAAATTTTTTCCCGCCGAAATCCAGAAAAAATTAACTGAAAAAATAAAAGCCAAACCTGGAGATTTATTGCTGTTTGCCGCTGACAATGAAAAGGTAGTGAATACTGTGCTTTCAAGATTAAGGCTGAAGCTTGGAAAAGAGCTCGGCATGATTAAAGATGAGTTTGATTTTTGCTTTGTAACCGACTTTCCGATGTTTGACTGGAATGAAGACGAGCAGAAATGGGATTTTGCGCACAACCCGTTCACAATGCCGCGCGAAGAATATCTGCAGTACCTTGATTCTGATCCGGGCAAAGTAGTTTCATACCAGTATGATTTTGTGGCGAACGGAACTGAACTATTTTCAGGCTCTGTGCGAAACACAATTCCTGAACTGCAGGAAAAAACTTTTAAGGTCACCGGAATGCCGGCTGAAGAAGTCCACGAAAGGTTTGGTTTCTTGCTCGAGGCTTACAAGTACGGAGCGCCTTCGCATGCAGGCTTTGGATTGGGATTTGACAGATTAAGCGCTTTGATGCAGGGCATGCATGATATAAGGGAAGTAATTGCTTTTCCCAAGAATAAATCTGCAGAAAACCCGATGGACGGCTCGCCTTCAGAAGCTTCCGAGAAGCAATTACAGGAACTTCATATTAAGCTGGATTTTGTAAAGGAAAGCACGAATGCCGTGTTCAACATGATTAAAGACGTTTTGAATAAAGAAAAAATTGACTACGAAGTTCTCGAGCACAGGCCTGTTTTCACCAGCAAGGAAGCTGCTGAAGTCCGCGGAACGGAATTAAAGCAGGGCACCAAGGCGCTTGTTTTGAAGACAGAAGACGGATTTATTCAGGCATGCGTTGCCGGAAATAAAGAGTTGGATGTTGAGAAACTGCAGAAAATCACTTTGTTCAAGAAAATCGGGATGGCGAATGCAAAAGAGGTAAGGCAGGTTACCGGGTGCAACATCGGAAGCGTTCCGCCGTTTGGAAACTTATTTGAGCTGAAAGTTTATTTTGACAAATCAGTTTTAGAGAATGAAATTTTGGCTTTCAACGCAGGCTCGCATACAAGAAGCATCAAGATGAAAGCAAAGGATTTGGTTAATATTGTGAATCCGGTTGTTGGGGAGTTTGGGAAATAGAATGATTAATTTTGAAAAAGAAAAAATCATAAAACAGATTGATGGACTTATAGCTAATCTCTTTAATTTAGGAACTTTTATATACTAGTGTCTACCCATAA
>JBBSWR010000262.1:0-9564 GCA_038046185.1 Nanobdellota archaeon | reverse complement strand
ACTGCTTATGAAATGATAACCGGCAAAAACTTTGAAGCGAAGAATGAAGATGTGATGGGGAGGATTGAAAGGAATTTGAAGAAGATGTTGGATAACTAAAAATTTCCAAATGCCTTTGGATTTCTGCTGGAAAGTAGTTTTTTGGGATCATATTGTGTTTCTATGTCAATTTTTGTATTAGGGGTGTCATTTATATATTTAAGAGGAATCTCAGTGAGTACCCCATTTTGTCTGCAAACCATCAAACCATCACGCCTTTCTTTTGTAAGATTTACTGCGTGTATTGCCATATTTAAAGCCCATAGCTTATCAAATGCGTGAGGCCATGCACCTCTTTGTAGATAGCCGGAGTTAGTATAACGAACTTCACGTTGAGTCATTTCTTTTAACTTTTTTTCCAAATATTTCCCTATACCTCCAACTTCATCTACCTCTTTTCTTGAAACTCTATATGGTAAGGCCCCTTCGGCAACAACAAGGATATCATATCTTGCAAACTTGCTTCTGTCGATTAACCTTTGGACAACATCATCGATTCTAAACCCGTACTCCGGAATAAGAATTATTCCTGCATGGCCCACTTTACCAGAATAAATGGCCAAGTGTCCTAATTCTCTGCCCATTGTTTCCATAATAGTAATAGTTTCATGAGAACCTGCAGTGTTTCTTAGTTTATCCATTACTTCAAGATTCTCATCAACCGCGCTAAGAAACCCCAGAGTATAACTTGTTCCAGGAATGCCTAAATCAATTGTTTTAGGTATCCCTATAATCGGCACACCTAATTGCGATAGCTTATATGCTTGTCTTAGGCTTCCATCTCCACCTGTGATAATCAAGGCCCCAATATCCATCTTAGATAAGTTTGAAACAAATTCAGAAGATCTGTCTACACCTTTATCATCAAACACATTGTACCTTCCAGAAGATCCAAGATTTGTACCGCCGTCTCTATCCCATCTTCGGACATTTTTCCTTGTGAGCGTTTCATAATCTTGATTAACGATCCCGCTAAAGCCATTCCTAAAACCGATTATCTCATCTGCAACTCTCTCATCAAGAGTCTGTTTTGTAACCCACTTCAATGCGGCATTAAGACTAGGTACATCGCCTCCGCTTGTTAGAACACCTAACCTTTTCAGTTAAATCACCTTTATTTTACTTTGATCTATTTTATGTAATCAGGAAATGGTGATGAGTATATAACCTTTGTTTTTTAATTGTTGTTTCTAATTTATTTTAACACTGCTACCCCCTCTGGAACTCCAACTAAATCCTTAATTCCATTTTCTCTTCCTAATTCGTGCCTTGTCCTAAAGGAATCCCGGACTGTGTTTATTGAAAAGAGCCTTTGGGATTTTATAGATGCGGCTTTTCCTGTTAATGTATCCAAAGTATCTTCTGCGCTTCGTTCTGAAAAAAGCCGCATTAAGTAGCTGTCAAAAGCGTGTTTTACTTCCGGGTCATATTGGGCAAATGGCTGCAGATTGGTAACCATATCGACCCCCAAGTCCAGCCAATTTTCTCTGAATGAGTCCGTCCCATATCTTAATATCATACACGGCACCGTCAATTCAGGCCATTCTATTCCAGAAGATAACTGCCTAATAAAATCTCTTTTTCTTACAAAAACATAATCAAAGGTTAGGTTAGGCATGCTGTCTTGAAATGCAAAAGAATGAACTACTTCTTCCAAACCCTTGTAAAGCGGAGACAACCCCATGGAGGCGCCAATTAACTCTACCTTTTGCGTTTCGGCTTCTGTTGGAAACTTTTCAACAATGATATATAAATCTCCATCAGGAATCACATAGCCAATCTGGTAAAGATTAGGGCTGCAATGGCTGCAGCTGTCATAACCCTGAGTTCTTAAGTCTATTCCATCTGCAAAGGGAGATTTTAATCTTAGATTTCCTGCTTTTGTTAAGCAATGATGCTCTTCTTGAGGATTTCTTGAACCTGCCAAAACTTTAAATTCAGTTACATGCCTGATCAACTCTTTTTGTAGCTCTGGGTTTGTTCCATTTAATGTGTAATATGTCCAAAACGGATATCCTACCCCATAAAAAGCTTTTATATTATCAGGGAACATGGATTTAACAGCTTGGCATAATGAGTTTTCTCTTGCAATCAAAGAATAAGGGGTGGCCGGATTAGAATAATAGTTAATCGTATTGGCTAATGCTCTGGATATTTCACCATAAGGTATAACCATAATCGAGGGAATACGCTCGAATTTAAAAAATTGATTGTATTCTAGGCACCCTAAAATATAAGTGTACAAGAAAAAAATCTTTCAATTCAGCTGTTAACCCCGCCTGGCTATATCTTCTATTGGTTTTACCGGCGTTTTTGCCGTTGTTGGCGGCCTTTCGAGCCTAATATCCCATCCGGCAGCTTCCAGATCATCGGGCAATTGAGTCATCATCTCTGTGGTTACACCCTGACCTGGTGTTAACCTGTATGAATCAAGAAATAATTTAAACTGATCTAGTGATGCAGAATCGGGCTTGATTACCGAAGAACCATGTTTTAAATCTAGATAATAATAACAAACCGGCCTTGTTGGCGGTCTCTCGTCCCTGATATCCCATCCAGCAGTTCCTAAATCCACAAGCAATTGCTCCGCCAGGTCAGGAGTCACTAACTGATTTGGCTTTAACCCACATGAAGCTAGAAAGTCTATAAAATTTCTTGATGATAACTGGGCTGGTTCTATTGTGTGAGAACCGCGTTTTAAATCTAGATAATAATAACAAACCGGCTTTGGTTGAGTTGGCTGTGGCGTACTTGTTGGTGTATACATTTAAATCATCTCCCTTCTTTTTTGGTTTAAAGTTTTAATCAATTCTGATTAGCTTATATAAAAGGTTATTTGAAAATGATTTTGGTAATTACATCCTCATCCTTACAAACTCGCTTTTTCTTGAATCGTATCGATAAAAGTCAGGCTTCCCGTATTTATCACGGAAAGAAGTTATCGCTCTTTCAGTGGCCATCCAGTTTCCTGAAGCAGTGGGCATCGTCGCGCAGATATGCCCGGCTGTATTTGCAAAATTCAGTGTTTCAACCAATGGATGACCGAGAATTTCTTTTATCACAACAACTGCCAAGTACGAATCCCCGCATCCGTTGGTATTAACAATATTTAATCTTTTGAATGGATTGATTGTGCCTGAAGCAGTGTCCTGATAGTAAACAACCCTCTCCTGGCCTAAAGCAGCGCTTCCTGTTTGGCCGAATGTTACATAAACTCTTCCTGGAGAACCTTCCCTTTGAACTAAAGCATTTTGAACTCTGAACATTTGCTCTGCGAGGGTTCTCGGATCATTTATTTTTAGATTCACCATCCTTTCAAACTCTTCCCTGTTAGACACATAAACGTCACTCCTGCCTACCAGCTCCCAAACTTTCTCTGGACCAATCCCCTGTATCATAGAATCTGTTGCTGAGAGGAATAGCCTTGCATCGCCATTTGCCTGCAGCACTTTTTCCACCAAACCAAGATAATCTGAACCACGTATGGTGTTCAAAACTATAACATCCCCCTGCTGGATTCCTAAATTAGTCTCAGGGATTATTGGAGCAGGGACATTGCTTCTGAGGGTGATTTTTTTGCCGTCAACTGGGGCAAAATTTAGGTTGGCCGATGAATCTCCATCACTAATCCCGCTCAAGGGCGAATATTCCAATCCATTTGGAAGCCTATCGCGAATTAATGTGTATCCAACCGGAACTACTAGCTTTATTCTGATATCTTGCTCAGGAGCTTCTGAAAGGTAAACCTGCTGTCCAAAAGCAGTGTTATGCGCTCCTCCGCCCCCTGTAGCTTCTGTAACTTCAATTTGCCAGAATTCTTTTAGATGGCTGGGCGCCTCGACAGAAGGGACAAGCGCCCCCGTTAGGTTGTATTTTTCATCTGCTAATATTGTCCAGCCTCCATTTGAATTCCTGAACATTTTAGGCTGATTTACCGGAGAATTTGGATCAAGCTCTGCATAATAAGTTGTTCCGCCTGAGATAACTTTAAATCCCATATCCGGAGGCAGCTCGAATGCAGTGCGCACACCAAAAAAGCCAGAAACAGACATATCTACTGTTTTAATGCGATTAGAAGTTTCATTTGCCTTAACTCTGCCCTCCAAGTCTATGTTATTCAGCCCGACATTATTGACAGTAATTATTCTAATCACCCCAGTGAGCAAGTTTTTGGTTGCAAACACTTCATCGTTAATAAATTTTATGCCGGAACTTCCATATTGGGATTACCAGTTGAGGACAAATATTTTAAAAATTGATTGTCAACCTCAAGGTTTAAATAATCTGCAGTTATTTGATTTTATATGAACCTTAAAAAAGAAAAAACTGCAATGCTGCTTGCAGCCAAACAGGCAGGCGAAGTTATGCTGAAATATTTTGGCAAGAATCAAGGTGTAGAGAAAAAATTCAACAAAAGCCTGGTTTCAAAAGCTGATTTGGAAGCAAATGGGGTAATAATACGAACTATAAAGAAAAATTTTCCTACGCACAGCATTCTTTCTGAAGAAACTGGGTTTGAAGACAATGACTCGGATTATAAATGGGTTATTGACCCGATAGACGGAACGCATAATTTTCTTCGGGGCATTCCAATTTTCGGAGTTTCAATCGCGCTTGAATACCAGGATGAAGTGGTATTGGGCGTTCTGCATTTTCCGGTCCTTAAGCTGACCGCTTCCGCTGAAAAAGGAAAAGGCGCTTTTCTTAACGGCAAAAGGCTGAACGTTTCATCAAAAGCTGATTTAAGCTATTCTTTTATTCTGTACGAGTTTGTTTCCGCTACAAGGCACAAAAGCATAGAGTTCCTGAAACGAATAGCGCATGAAACGCTTGACATCAGGAATTTTGGCTCCGCAATTTACGAGCTGATTCTTGTAGCTTCCGGGCAGTGCGATGCCTATGTGATATTTTCGACAAATGAGTGGGACATTGCAGCCGGAATGCTGCTGATACAGGAGGCCGGCGGAAAAATCACAGATTTAAGAGGCAATGAATGCAGCCCGTCCGACGGAAATTTTATAATGTCTAATGGAAAGATACACGGCAGCCTTATGCAGTATTTGCATGGTATTTAAATAGTGAACGATAGCACTTCTGAAAACGAAAGGTTTATAAATAATGAACGTTATTGAAATTGATAGGTAAAATAAGTTATGGGATAAATTTCGAAATAACTTTATCAGGGAGGGACTTTTATAATTGCACTAACTGTGATTCATTTGCCCTCCACCCGACCCAACTGTTTCGTCAGTTGAGTACGGAATCAAGTGCCATCTACGATGGCACGGATGAAAATCGTGCTCAATGGATAAAACACAACTATAAGGTGTGGGAACTATCAGGAATCGGTCAAGAGCAACCAGCAATGTTCCCCTGAGGAAAATTTAAAATATTCCGGAAAATAAAAATAAATTAAATTCAAAATGGAAGAATTATCCAATATTTTCACAAAGATAAACGTTCAGATACTGGAACTCCTGTCGAGGGAAAGGCTGCATATAAGGGAAATTGCCGACAGGATAAAATGCTCGCCTGCAAAAGTGCACGCATGCATCAAGATTTTCAAGAGAAATGATATTGTAAAGGAAGTTGATGACAAGAACAGGAAAGTAATTGTCCTTAATACGGAAAATGAATTAACGAATCAAATTATTCAGCTAATAAACCCAAACAACAATTTGCAAAAAAAGCCTTCTGAGAAAATAAATTTGTTTGACACAATCAGCCCGTTTGATTTCAGGTATTACGGCAGGAACAGGAAAATTTTTGAGAAGCTGCAGCCTTACCTTACGGAATCTGCTTTTGTCAAGTACGCTTTAAAGGTTGAATCAGCTCTGACAAGAGTTCTTGCAAAAAATAAAGTATGCTCTTTGAAAGTTGCTGATGAAGTTGAAAAGGCATGCAAACAAGTCACACCTGAGGAAGTTTATGCAGAGGAGGACAGGATAAAACATAATATGCGCGCTTTGGCTAATTCAATAAGAAACCGAGTTAGCGAAGAAGCCCGCCCGTTTGTGCATTTTACTTCTACAAGCTATGATATAATTGCAACCGCAGATGCTTTGCGATACAAGGCATTTACAAATGAAGTGCTGCTTCCGGAGCTGATAAAGATAGAATCAACTTTGATTAATATATCTTTAAGGGAAAAAGATACAATACAGATTGGAAGAACGCACGGCCAGCACGCCGAGCCGATAACTTTTGGGTTTGCGATTGCGCAGTATGTTAGCAGGCTGGGCGGTTCAATTTTAAAAATAAGGAGGGCCGCAAATAACCTTCGCGGAAAAATGGCAGGCGCTGTGGGCGCTTATAACGCTTCTTCACTATTTTTTGAAGAGCCTGTAAAGTTTGAAGAGCGGGTTATGGATGAGCTTGGGCTGAAGGCTTCGCCGATTTCAACGCAGATAGTTGAGCCGGAATTTTTGGTTGACTATCAGAACAGCATCGTTTCTGCTTTTGGCGTTATTGCGGATTTGGCTGATGACATGAGGCATTTGCAGAGAAATGAAATTGGGGAAGTTGGTGAATATTTTGAGGCTAAACAGGTTGGCTCATCTACAATGCCGCAGAAGCGCAATCCAATCAATTTTGAGAACGTAAAAAGCATGTGGAAGGCGATAATGCCCCGCATGATGACTGCCTATATGGACCAAATGTCCGAGCATCAGCGCGATTTAACAAACTCTGCTTCAATGCGGTTTATTCCAGAGATTTTAGCCGGATTTTATGTTTCAATCGTCAGATTGGAAAAAGTGATGTCCGGATTGGTCGTTGACCAAAAAAATATTCAAAGAAATTTCAACATGAACAAGCAGATGATTGTGGCAGAGCCGCTTTATATTTTGCTTGCTGCCCATGGCCATCCTGATGCGCATGAATACGCAAGGGAAATGACATTGAAATCACAGGTTGAGAAAGTTCCGCTGATTGAACTTGTTAAAAAAGATAAGTCAATACAACCATATTTGAAAAAATTAAGTAAAAGACAGCTCGATATTCTTTATAATCCTGAGAATTATATAGGCATTGCTTCCAGGAAAACAGAAATGGTTTGCGGGCAGTGGAAGTTAAAGTTGAAATTGTAATTCTAAAAAAATTTAGCTAAAATAGCTGTGGCAATGCAACACGACTACTATGGTGGTAATGATCACTTTGCGGGCGGCTTAATGCTGTGGGCTTGTATTTTTGAGTTTGAATGCTTGCTGCTTTTGACATTCCTCTTATTATTCCGTTGATTTGCAGTAAGTCATGCATGATTGCATTAGCTGTCTGTGAAACTCCCGCGCCTGGTCCCGGCTCAATACCATAAGATTTTCGCGGTGGACCATTAATTCCAAAGAGGAACATATTTTCAGTTCCATCCAGAGAGCCTAGAACACTTTCTTTATGAACTGCTTTCAAGCGAACATCAAGTGAGTAACGTCTTGTTTCAGAATTATAGGTAATTTCTCCGACATATCTGAAGACTTTATCAACTCCTGCTTCTGCCCGTAATTGGGCAAATGATTCATCCAAAATATTTATTCTTTCGGTGAATTCATTTCCTCTTAATTTTTCCAATCCAGTTGTATCAAATCTTTGTCCAGAATTTTCTTCATACCTCTTAACTGCCTGGTCGATAAACCTTTCATAATTAATATCGCAGTCAAAGAAGCTTAATCCATATTTTGTTGCAATTGTCCTCCATAAAATTGTGGTTTTATTTAGAACATCCAGACCGGAATAATCAGTGAATGGAGTTGGTTCTGCGATGCGTTGAGCCACTGCGCTCCCTACAGCTTCTGAAAGAGACATTCCCTTGTCCAATGAACTGCAAGTATATCCCAAAGTGCCGCTCATGCAGCCAATTGCTGTTACATAAGCGGGATTTTTTGCAAGGATCTCAAGCAATGTTCCCGGTACCCCAAGGTCGGCACCGACAGTTCCGCGATTGAACACCCCTTGTTCCATCATTGACTTGTATAATTTTCTGACGTTTTCATCCGCAAATTTTTCTAAATTGCTTCCACTTCCATCATAACGATTAGGCTGAACCGTGTAAGGTGTTTTGTTTACGGAGATCACTCTTGAGCCCAATTCAACAGCGTGCAGCAGTGTGCTAAAAGTGGAGGGATCGGGCGTTGCATCAACTAAAACAAAATCCCCTTTTCCCATTTCATAAACACTTGCAAGATTGCCATTTCTCTTGCTTAAATGCAAAGCACCCTCGGCTGCAGTCATTCTTTCAGCGCTTATTCCGCTTGACTTCATTTCTATTACTCTTTTTAGCTCTTCAGCGCTGAAGCCCCCTGGTTTTGCATAAATCCCACTAGTGTCTGCAACAGCCACAACATTTAATCCGAGCTTATCATATTGCTCTCTAACCCTTTTTAAGAACTCTGTCCCGACATTTCCTAAACCATATAATACGATGTTTATTCTTTTTAACTCATTGTATACTGCTTTTGCAACATCATTAGTGTTTTCTCTTTCGACAACTACTTGTATTAAATCCTTATCTACTATCGTGGGCAAATGATAAATGCCTTCCTTAATATTAGCCGGAATCTGAAGACCAGCGAGTATACTCTCAATTTTTGATCGGTCGCTGTGGGAATTTCCCAAGCCTTCACCGCAAACTGTAATTAGCGAACCATGTTTTAATTTAAAGTAATTTTCGGGCAATTTGCCCCCATCAAATGCAGTTTGCCTAATCCATTCCTCGAGTCCTGATTCATAATACTCCCGGTTTCTCTCAGCTTTTTTTGGATCTGTCTGGACAACAAATCCGCTGATAAATTTGCCACCCCTATTCTCGCTCCTTGATATCAATACCTTTGCACCCTCATACCCGTTTAGTGCCTCTTCGATTCTATAGGCATATTCTGGAGTGCTTAATCGGAATTCCCAATACATTACATTTGGAATAATACCAATGCCCTTCACTACCGAATTAGAATCATTGGATACATGAGTTAGCAGTGTGCCTGAATCCTGGGGCTTGAAAGAATTTCTTATGTTGATGGGAATGTGGGTCCCTTTGAGGTTTAATATATATAATGAGTTTTCCTGCAGCGCCTTCATTCCGCCCCATTGCGCAAGCAAGCTTGCCTCTTTGTAAGATAAGTATCTTGCCGTCTGCGCTTCGCCTATAATTCTGGGGTCTGCAATAAGTACTCCATCGGTGTCGGAATATATGTATATCGCTTCGTTCGTCTTTATTGCCGCGGCAAGCGCAATTGCTGTTACATTGGAGCCGTCCCTTCCAAGTGTTGTTCTGTTTCCAAAATCATCTCTTGCAACAAATCCTGCATAGAATAAAATCCTGTTTCTGTTTTTTGCCCGCAAGCTGCTGTGATAGCGTGCTATTTCTTCATTAAGACTCTTATCTTGGAGCCGCGCATCTGTAAAAACAGAATTTGTTACAAATCCACGGTCAGCAGGATCAACTGATACAGTATACTGACCGCTGCAGCTTTTGAGATGATGGTAAATGGCCCTTTCCCTTTCATCAAGTCCCGAGGTTTTTAATTTATCCTCTAG
>JBBSWR010000261.1:0-2906 GCA_038046185.1 Nanobdellota archaeon | reverse complement strand
AGCGCTAGCCATTTTACTTATTTATCACCGCAGGTTCAGCCGTATAACCCTAAGGTCATGTGTCCCTGCTGAATTCCATAGCTTCCGATTGAAAGCCATAGCAAAACGGCGTGTGGCCTTTAAACCATTATTCGTGGCTGTCGAGGCAAAAATAAAATAAGAACAATAATATTTAATGGTTTCGAAAGAATTTATTTTTTCGGCCCGCCTTCGGCGGTTTTTTCAAAACGCACCCCGAAAGCGCCACTGTCGTCGTCGAGGTCCCTGTCGTCGCCATCGACAACGAAATCGATGTCAGGGCCATGGACACGCAATTTATTCAAGTATGGGGCTTTTTGGGCTCTGGAGTAATCATTTCTATCCATAAAAAAAGTGTTTACATTTTTTCCTTGGGATTGCAGCCAGTCACCGTACTCCGGCGCTTCGATGCCTAAACTCTTATCAGAAAACAGCATTGATGTTAAATCATTTCTTCCGAATTCTGAAGTTTGTACTTGTGTCTTGCCATCAGGAGCAGTAAAAGCAATGCCGTTTTTTAGCATTTCATCAACCATGGCATAAACCAAATCTCTTTGATTCTTAGGAATAACATATTCTCTGCCTTGCCTGTGAGCATCAACCAAATTAGCTGTGCCTACTAATCTGCTTATAGCTCCGCCCGGAACTATGATAACCTGATTATTCCTATCATCATAAAAAACATCAGCACGTGTCCTGCTGTAAGGCTTGAATATCCCTTGATTTTCTTTTACTCTAAGAAAAGCATCTTGTGCTGGAGAAACAAGGCTTAGGCCATTAGCTGCGAAAGCCGCTTCCTGAATATCTAATGGCGCTTCTTTGCGTCCGTAAGTTACAGTCCACAGCCCAGCATTTGTCTTATTGACCTGCATTTCAAGATTAGGATTCATTTTGTCAAGCCTCCAATAATATAAGTAGAGCAGAATAATCTTTTGTTTATAAATCTTTTGTTTTTGAAGCTACTAGCAAGTGGTTAATTCCTAAATCTCAAATCAAATTTTTAGCCAAGTTATTCTTGCACTCTTCAACTTTATTCAAAGCGCAGAAATTTGTTTTAATCACATCTGCCGTCTGAACTCCGCTAAACTTTACCTGATTATTGATTAAAAATGCCGGAAAAGTTCTGATATTAAGTTCTGAAGTTAAGCTGTCACCCTGCACATGCTTTTCAAATCGCACACCTTTGAATGCATCCAAAAATTCCTGCAGGTTTTTCTCCGCTTTTGCGCTCGCGGCATCGTTTGATTTCACAAACAAATCAAGCCTGTTTGGAATACTTTCGCGCCTGAAATAAAATGTAGAGCCTGCGGCATCCTCTTTCAGAACATACGCATCATTCTTTTTGATAAAAATTTGCTTGAATTGGCCAAAAGAAGAGCTGTTGATTATCTTCTCCTCTAAAACATAGGCAGGCAGCACATTTATTCCGTATTTATCAGCCAGTGATTTTCCCTCGTCGGTATTATAATCAACTTCCTTCAAATCAAGAGTTCCAAACCAGCTTTCCAGCAGGGACAAAATCCTCTGGGTATCACAGTTAAAGCATTCTTTTCTGCCGTTTAATACTGTAACTTTAGTCTTCGAAACTTCCGGAATTTGGCATTTTGCGTCCTTGGTTCCCGGATTGATGCATACAGAATTAACATTTTCTTTCATGCAATCGGCATTGGAACTGCACAAAGCAGCAGGCTTAATCTGGAAATTTTTTGTTATGCCGGAATCAAGCATAGAGTAAACAAAAAAAACTACAAACGCAAGCACGACAAAAATAGCTGCATACATAAAAATTTTGCTTTCTTTTTTACTTTCTTTAGAATTATCTTCCTCAAAGTGTGTTTCCTTTTTTGTTTCTTCCTGTCTTATTTCTGTTCTTTCTTTGGTTACCGGGCTTAACTTGTCGCCATCTTCAAAATAATTATCATTTTCACTCTTATCATTGCCCGCATCATTTGATTCTTTTGCTTCCCGGGCTGTTTCTGCGCCCGTTGAGTCACCTTCATTCCCATTGTGATTGTTAATTTCGTTCAGTTTCTGCTCTACTCTTTCCTTCCCTTTTTCATATTCATCCTTGCTGATTACCTCTGCATCAAAGCTTTCTTTCAGGAAATCAAGCTCCTGCTGAAGTTTTTCCCTGCCATTCTTATCATCCATACGGATTAGGGCAGCATAAAGGTAATAAATAAATCTTTCTAATAAAAAGCGCAAAATTTGTTACTAACAAGTTTCACTAAAAGCATTTATAAAATGCGCTTCAAGGCACCAGTATGTACGACATAGTGATAGGCAGAAGCGAGGCAGACAAGGAAAAGTACGGCACAACGGGCTCTGTATTTCTGGGCAAGCACTATGTCAAAATGGGCCAGACAACTTCATTGTCAAACAAGGTTTATCTTGATGTTGCAAAATCCCATGTTGTGTTCGTGGTCGGCAAAAGAGGCAGCGGCAAAAGCTATAGCATGGGCGTAATCGCCGAAGGAATTTATGACCTGCCAGATGAAATAAAAAACAATCTTGCTGTGGTAATGCTCGACACAATGGGGATTTACTGGACCATGAAATACCCGAACCACAAGGAAAAAGAATTATTAGACGAATGGGGCCTTGAAAGCAAAGGGCTGAATGTCCACATTTTCACTCCCATCGGCCATTACCAGGAATATAAAGACAAGGGCATTCCGACAGATTTTCCCTTCTCGATAAAAACCAGCGAGATAAGCGCAGACGAATGGTGCATGATTTTTAACATTTCAATAACAGAGCCCATAGGAATTCTGGTTGAAAGAATAGTCAACAATTTGAAAGAAGAGAATTTTGACTTTGACATCAAAGATATTGTAAAAGCCGTTGAATCAGATGACAGGTCTGACAGGGCAACAAAAGATGCCGTC
>JBBSWR010000260.1:0-1921 GCA_038046185.1 Nanobdellota archaeon | reverse complement strand
TATGTGGGAGGCATTTTTTCAGATAAGATTAAGCATACTAAATTAGGTCAGTTTGATTTATAAGTAGATATATTTTACATCATAATAGGTGGTTAATCATGGCTTTACAATTAAATGAACAGGTTGCTCCTTACCATGAATTTTATGGCAGAAATACTGAGCAGATGCCTTTGCTAGTTAGAAGCGGCAGAGTGCCAATGTCAGTTGCGGGCTTGATGGACAGAAGGCTTGAAGTAAGGGATACTAAATATTCTCCGGAAGTAAGAGCAGCATGGCATGACAATTATTTTGACACAGGCGATGGAATTCTTTATCATCCGGATGGAAAAATCAAAATTGTTCCTGATGCACAGGTAATGCGAGGAATCAGTTCTCAAAGCAAATTAAGCGATGGTGCTTTAGTATCGCCAGCAGGAGCTTATGAAGCTGCTCAAGGTGCTGAATTTACCAAAGAAGATTTAAGAAAAATAATCAAGGATTCTCTTACAAGAGAAGGCGCTAAAGCAAATCCAGTTTGGCAGGCTTTGGCGCGAGACCAAAACAGGCTTAATGCTTATGTTGATTTTGTATTTGATGAAGCGCAGAGAAGATTTAGTTACGACCGGAATATGGGCATTTATGTTGGGTCTGCTCAGAAAGAGCCAACAGGGCGGCTCGTGTATGTCAACGGGCTCGAGCTCAGGTCTAATGCCGATGGCAGGAGCCATCTGGGCATCAACAATGGCCGTCTTGTCGGGGTAGCGCCGGAGGCGCGCGTCGCGCAAAATGCGGCAGCCCAAACTCTTGAGCAAAGGGTTTAATTTCAAAATATTTTTATATTATTTCTTTATTTGTTAAATTATCCCAGCACATATCCATAAGATATGTAAAAAGGAGCAGCTGGACTACATGCTCTTTCATTAAGGTGGTATAGTTGCTATAAAATACAGCTGCGACAGAAATGAAGCGGCAGTGATTGAATAAAATGAAAGGGCTACTTAGCGGCTCGTGTATGTCAACAGGCTCGAGAACAGGTCTAATGCCAATGGCAGGAACCATCTGGGCAACAACAATGGCCGTCTTGTCGGAATAGCCAAGCTGCTTACGCTGGGAATTATTTTATATTCATGGAAAAAGATTTTGATTTGTTCAATAAGCTTTGTTCTTATGAAAATCTTGAATTAGCCTTCAGGAAAGCGAGAAAAAGAAAGACGCTAAAACATTATGTAATTGAATTTGAAAGGAGTTTAAAGCAAAACATCCTTGATTTAAGGAACGAGCTGATTTTTCACGCTTATAAGCCAAGGCTGTTAAAGACTTTTATTGTGAGGGACCCGAAAACCAGAAAGATTAGCAAGTCGCATTTTAGGGATAGGGTAATTCATCATGCTCTTTGCAACATAATTGAGCCGATATTTGAGAAATCCTTTATCCATGATTCCTATGCCAACAGGATAAATAAGGGAAGCCTGAAGGCGATTGAAAGATTTGATTATTTTAAGAGAAAAGTTTCCAAGAATAATTCAAGAGTGTGCTATGTTCTTAAAGCCGACATTAAAAGTTATTTTGAAAGAGTGAATCATGAGATTTTGCTCAACACCATAAGGAAAAAAATCAAAGATGAAAGAATTATTTGGTTGATAACAATCATTTTGCAAAATCACAGAACTTCCCCAATTGGGGGGGGGCGAAACGGAATTGGAATGCCTTTAGGAAATTTGACTTCCCAATTTTTCGCGAATATTTATCTTGACGAGCTTGACCAATTTGTCAAACATGAGCTTAAATCCAAATATTACATCAGGTACGTTGATGATTTTATTATATTGCATCATTCAAAAAATGTTTTAGCTGAATATAAAACAAAAATAAATGAATTTCTTAAAACTAATAGCTAATCTCTTTAATTTAGGAACTTTTATATACTAGTGTCTACCCATAA
>JBBSWR010000259.1:0-1047 GCA_038046185.1 Nanobdellota archaeon | reverse complement strand
ACAAAAAGAAGCAAAGGCAAAAGAAAAATTCTCGCAAAAAGGGATTGTTCCGATTTACACTTACATCCAGGATTTGGTTGCCGGCCGCCCGGTGCTCGGGCACCCTTCAGCTGTCGGCGGATTCAGATTAAGATACGGCCGATGCAGGCTGTCAGGATATTCTTCAACTTCAATTCATCCTGCAACAATGATTGTTTTGAACAAATATCTTGCGATAGGCACCCAGCTTAAGGTCGAGAGGCCGGGAAAAGCAACAGCCATAACAATCTGCGATTCAATTGAAGGCCCGATAGTAAAGCTCAATGACGGCAGTGTCATGATGATGGACACTGAGCAGAAAGCAAAGCAGCATTCCAACTCAATAAAAGAAATATTATTTATGGGAGATATACTGATAAGCTATGGTGATTTTTTCAACAGGGCGCATACACTTGCCCCGGCGGGCTACTGCGAGGAATGGTGGGAGCTTGAACTGGAAAAATCCGCTGTGGAATTATTCGGCTCGGCAGATACTTTAAAAATTTCTGAATTGACTAATATAGAAAAAACAATTTTGGAAAAATTAACAAGAAATTATCTGCTTGAAAAACTGGATGCAGCCACGGCATTGGCTTTAAGTGAGAAACTAAACATACCTCTTCATCCATACTATACTTATCACTGGAAAACAATTTCCAAAGAAAACTTGTTAGAATTATTAAATTGGATTTCATCCGGGAAGACAGAATTTGAGGGAGATAATGTTAATAAAATAATTTTACCAAAGAACGAATCAGGCAAAAGAATTCTTGAGATTTTGGGCGTTCCGCATATTTTTGTCAACAATGAATTTACAATTCTTGAAAAAGATGAAGCGCAGGTTCTCTACAACATATTCGGCCTTGGCGGCTCTAATTTTATTGAGCAATTTCAGAAATCAGAAAACGAAGATGCGCTGGAAGTAATAAATTCAGTATCTAATATAAGACTAAGGGACAAATCGGGAACTTTCATCGGCGCAAGAATGGGGCGCCCGGAAAAAGCAAAAGTCAGGAAGATGGACGGCGA
>JBBSWR010000258.1:0-1141 GCA_038046185.1 Nanobdellota archaeon | reverse complement strand
GAGAGTTAGCTCAATTATCAATATTGATTAATGCCCCTTTGGAGATTAATATATTTCATTCATCCAAAAAAAGGGAACTGAAAATAAAAAAACACCTTGAAAAGCACGGTGCAAAAAACATCCTGCTGCCGGACAATCACCACAAAATAAAGTTTCTTGATTCCAACAGAAAGTATGTGAATCCGAACGGGATTATGAAAGCCGATGCTGTTTTTGTCCCACTTGAAGACGGCGACAGGACAGAAGCGCTGATTAAAAACGGAAAAAGAGTGATAACTGTCGACTTAAACCCTCTATCTAGAACGGCACAGAAAGCAATTATAACAATTGTTGATAATATAATAAGGGCGATGCCAGTTTTGATTTTGGCAATAAAAAAATTAAAAAAATATGATAAAAATAAACTTGAAAAAATAATGGATAATTACGACAACAAGAAAATCCTGAATGAAGCGCTAAAATTCATTAGAGATTCATAAGATGTGCTTCAGGATCTCCCTCAAATCTTTTTTCTCAATGACGACATCAGCCGCTCTTTTCACCTCGTTATGCTGGCAGTTGAACGCTATGCCGAGCCCCGCTTCTTTTAATATTTTTATGTCGTTAAGATAATCTCCGACAAAAACGCATTCTTTCAGGCTTAATCCTTCCCTTTCGGCTATTTTTCTGAGCGCAAGCGCTTTGCCGTCCATGTCGTATTCTGTTGCTTCGATTTTTTCTATGTTCCCATCGTCATCAAAATAAATTTTGCTCAAGAATACATCATCAAAAAAATCGCGGTAATTCGGAATAAATTTGTCCAGCAGCACATTGAGGGAGCCTGAGATTATTGCCAGTTTTATATTGCGTTTTTTTAGTTCTTCCAGCGTATCAACGGCGCCTTCCATTAGGCGCAGGCCGGCTAAGGCTCTGAAGAAATCCTCTTTTTTGGCATTCTTTTCGCGCCATAAATTTATATCGTGCTCCGCCCACTGCATGTAAGTTATCTTTCCATCAAAAAATTTCTTCTGTGCATCTGCCCTGCGATGCTTATCGGTCTGGAAGTAGTCGTGGAAAACCTGCCAGGAGAATTTAACATTGTCTATCAAAGTTCCGTCAACGTCAAAGCATACCAATTTGTATTTAGGCATTTTATTGGGGA
>JBBSWR010000257.1:0-2136 GCA_038046185.1 Nanobdellota archaeon | reverse complement strand
TTGAATTTGATTTTTAATTATTTCTTCTCTTTCTTTTCCTTTGTTTCCTTTTCTTTTCCTTCTTTCTCTTCTTTCTTTGGAGCTTTTGCCTCAGCTTCTTCTTTTATCCAGTCCAGCCTTCCAAGGCCCTGCTGCCTCATTGTCAGCCCCAATTTTGGATTTAAGACGTCTTTGAATGAAACTGCAATGATTCTTGACCTGCAGAGGTCTGCAACCTTCAAAACTCTCTTGGTTTCTTTTCCGGTAAGCGTCTTGTCCTTGCTGAAGCTCACAAAATCATCCATTGTCTGCGAAATGTGAATCATGCCGTCAATCGGGCCGATGTTGATGAAAGCCCCGAATTCCGCTATGTCCTTGATTTTGCCGACAACAACTTCCTGCATTTCAGGCCTGAAAGTCAAAAGCTCGAACGATACATCATAGTAGGATGCGCCGTCTCCCGGGATTATAATTCCCTCGCCTATATCTTTCATCCCTGATACATCTATGACAATGCCTAAGTCCTTTGAAATAAAACCACTGTACTTGGTCTTGATTCTCTTTATTACGGCCTCTTCCAACGGCAAATCAAATAGGTTAGGAGGCACTCTGATGTGGTCTTTTAATTCTACCTTATAGAACATTTTTTTAACCCTTATTTTTAGGTGGCTTCAACCAGCCACTATATCTCTTAGGATACGGGTATTATTTATAAAGCTTTTCCTTCAGTCAGGTTGCCATCAGTTCGCATATTAAGGTAATTGTGATGACTGAAATTCCCAGTGACTTGTGAGCGAGTTCGCAACGAGCTCACTCGCATGTCACGCAATTTCCTTTCAGTTTTACTGTGTATCTTTATAATGCTCACAATCAGAGATGGCAACCTTTCAATATTTTCTTTCATTCAGAATAAGATATTTCCTCTTTCTTAACGCTATCAAAGATATTCCTTTTTTGGTTAATTCCCTTTTCAGCTGCATGTCCTGCGTTGCAACAAAATCATCCTCATTTGCATTTTCCAGAATCAATGAATCTACATCTTTCTCCTTTGATTTTATAATGGCTATATTTTTTAGCTTGATTAGCTTTAGCGCAAATTCCGCCGCTTTTTTGTCCTTTCCTCTTGAATTTGTGTCATTCATTACTCCTCTTAATTCATTAATTGTTTCCTCAAAAATGAATAATTTGTAATTAAAGCTGCAAATCCTGTCAAATTCTGAAAAGATATCCACCTGAAACTGCCAGGGTATCATCAAAAAATTTGTGTCCAAGATTATTCTGTTCATTTTAAATTAAGATTAAGCATATCGATATAAAGATTTCTATAATATTTTAAATTAAATCAGTTTCCATTTTTTATAAACTAAAATTCTTCAGGGAGGGAAGTTCTGATTGCGCTTGATTTTAAAATTGTTGCCCTCCACCCACCCATGAAAGTGGAACTTAAATGCGCAACTAGGATATTAGAAAATTATTTAAACAAACGAGACGAGAATCTATTTATGCAGAAAAGAGGCAGATTAAGCTCTGAAATTCTTGTGTACTGGCTCCTAGTTGTGATAGTCGGCGTAGTGGTTGTAGTCGGGCTTAATTACATTTCATCACAAAAAAATGCTGATAAAAACAGCGCAGCTGGCACTGCCTTAAACAAGGACACAACAACTGTGCTGAAATCTTCTGACGGCTCTGCTCTAATTATAGTTCCGGCAGGCACAGCAACAAGCGCAAAAGAGATATCAATCAAAAGCGTTGAGAATCCAGTAATTGATTCCAAAAAACGTGCAAGCGAGATATACCAGTTTGGGCCTGCAGGAACAACATTCAGCAATCCTGTTGAGATAAGAATCATGTATGACCCAAAGATTGTCGGAGACTGCCCTAGTTTGATTAATTTCTATCATTACAATGAGGACGGAACTCTAAAAGAATATGTTGCATCAAAAAAAATCTACTGCAGCAGCCATATTGCTGCGTTTGACATCGACAGCTTCAGCTTTGGATACGCTGCCAGGGCTGATTTAAGGGATGAAGAAACAGATAAAAAGTGAACATAATAATTAAGCAGATTAAAAAAAGAAAAATTGGTTTATCTCTCTTAATTTCATTCATATTTATTCTCAATTTTCAAATCGTGTTTGCTGATGTGTGCGGCCAAGG
>JBBSWR010000256.1:0-1740 GCA_038046185.1 Nanobdellota archaeon | reverse complement strand
CGGAGATAAATCTACATCTGAATTTACCAAAGAAATTACTGACAGGCTCTAAAAAGGGAAAGCCCCCCTCCCAGTCACGGATTTTACGATATAACTAAAATTATAACGAATTATGATTTGTTATAACTGAGATTATGATATTACCATTATGACTACACGAGAACAACTGATAGGAATATTTGGTTCCATCGGGATGGTTATAGGACTTGTTCTTTCCGTTTCTACATGGATTTCAGATCGTGAAGAATCTTTATCTCGAAAAATTCTTTCAGCACAAAATATTATTCCCCAATGTGGATTAGAAAAAGGAGAAGAAATTCGTATATTGGACATTCTTTTACAGGCAGAACAAAAATTAAACATTGAAAATAGATATGAAGAATCTGCAAATTTGATGAATTCAATCAACACCGAATTGTTAATTTGCAATCCCAAAATGGAGATATCGGAACCCATGTTGATGGTTTGGACTATAATGGGTATGATGCTTATTTTATTTATTCTAATAGCCGTTGGAAAACTGAAAAAACATAATGGTGTTGAAGAGGAAAAATAACCATTACAATATGATTAACGTAATTAGTTGCGATTTGTTGGAAATTTTCTAAAAATTAATTCAAGATTTACTTTCATTCTCTGAAATCATACCTATTACTTCATCGAATTTGAAAAATAAAGCAGATTTATTGGCGGGTATGCTAGTAGTGAAAGGCATTGTCCTGTTAGACTGAACTGGATGTTCTCCATTGTATTTGCAGAATATTTTTCCAATTTCAGATAACTCTAAAATTTGTCGAGATTCTTGTATGTCTAATGTTTCTGAAAAAATGTTCAGAGTGGAGATAATTTCATTAAAAGTTTCTTTGGCATCATCATAATCTTTATCTTGGAATTCTTCTTTGGTAAGGGTCAGTAATAGTTTTATTTTTTGTAATCCATATTCTCGTTTTTTCTTTTGTATTTCCTCAATTTTTTTATTGTGTTCTCTATCATATAGGAAAATCATTCCAGTTATGAATATCGCAACTCCAATTTCAATTACAACAGCAGCCCAGTTTTCAAAATCATCCTGAGACCAATACGGAATCTCAAAAATTTTAGAGAGAACAAACAGTGCACCATAAATAATTATGCCAGTACATATTAACAGGATAATAAAACCAGTCTTAAAAGAAACTTTTTTTCTATATGCTGAGCTCAAACTAAGTATTATGAGGAACAATGCAATAGATAAACTAAAAGATAGCACAATTGAACGAATTAATTCTAGAAATGCATTTAATGATTCAATATTTACCATAATGATCTACTTAGATAATTGAATTATTAAAGAAACTTGGCAAAATAGGTATTGAATCAATCATCTTTCCATCATTGACATCTCTCAATTTTTCAAACCACATTCTCTTTCTATCTGCATTTAGATTCACCAATCTCTCAACTGTCTTGAATTTCCCAATCTCACCAACTGAATTACTCCAAATTGCAGTCCTTAACCGATTAACCCTCAACACTTTCATGACCTGATAGAGTTGTCCGTTTTTCTCTATTGTATCTAGATGCTCTTTGTGAATTTCCCAAGTTTCCAATTCCCCTTTTCTTCCACTTGCCATTGAATCGATATATTCCATTTTGTAAAATATATACATCATCTCATGAATTATCATAACTAAAATCACCTAATTTGGAAGATTCAAGCCTATGAAAACTCAATTCTGTCTGATTGTAACGCAGCACAAA
>JBBSWR010000255.1:0-4558 GCA_038046185.1 Nanobdellota archaeon | reverse complement strand
ATTTCCTTCGAAAATTACTTTTTTATCTTTTAACTCGCTTAAATTAATTTTGTTGCTGACGATATAAGGCGCGCCTTCCAACCCCCTTACGGGCTTTGTCGTTGTTAAGCTCAATGATTTTATTTTTCCTGAAACGGACTTAATAGCATCCAACCCGGCAATAGCCCCGGAGGGAAGCAATATTTCACAATTTTTTATTTTGCTTAACAAATCCAGATTGCTAATCAGTCCGCCGGTGCTCATTATCAGCAGCTTCTTGCCTTTTTTGTCAAGGTTTTCATTTTTTAATATAGTCTCAATTATATTTTTTGTTGCCGATTCAATTATCAAGTCTGAATTTTTTATTAAATCATTTAAATCCATAAATAGGGGCTTGTTCTTTATTAATTTTTTAATTAATTCGTCAACTTTATTTTTATCAATATCATTTACCCCAATCAAATCAAAATCTGCATTTTTATCAATGAATTCGGCAACTTCCGTTCCAATAAACCCGCAGCCAATTATTCCTGCTTTCATCTGATTTCCAATGACATGTTTAATATTTTTGCAGAGTTCGTTATCGAGCCCATGGAAATGACATCCACTCCGCAGTCTGTGTAATCCGTTAGATTATTTCCATTAATATTGCCTGATGCCTCAAATAAAATATTATCATACAATTTTTTATCTTTTAAATCATTAATAATTTCTTTTATTTCGTTTGGCGGGATTTTGTCAAACATTATTGCAAAAAGGCTATTTTTTAATTTTTTATCTTTTTTTATTTCTGTTATTATTCTCGCTGCATCAAAGGCTTGATTTTTGTTTTCAACCTCCATCTCAATATATTTTGACTTATCTTTAATGGAATTTATTATACTTTCAAAATCATTATTTAAAATTTTCAGATGGTTGTCTTTTATTATAATTCCGTCATTTAAATTTAATCTGTGCGTCAATCCGCCGCCGATGCTAACTGCTTTTTTATCCAGCAGCCCCCATAAAGTTTTTCTGGTTGCGGCCAATTTTATTTTGTCGTTCAATTTTTTATTTAATTTATTTACATTTGTTGCGATTCCGCTCATTCTTTGCAATAGATTTAATGAAATTCTTTCCCTCTCAAGGATTTTATCGGCATTTCCGCTTATTTCAATTAAAATATCCCCGCATTTTATTTTATTTCCATCTTTTTTAAGAAATTTTAATTTTAAATCTTTGTTAATCAAATAAAATTCTTCCAGTCCTGCAACAATCCCTTCTTCTTTTGCAACGACAGCTGCAGTTATCTCTTTGTTTTTTATTAATGAATTTGAGGTTATGTCGCCTTTATTTATATCTTGGTTAAAGAGAATTTCCATTAGATGATTGGCAAATTGGGCATACTCTCTGTTTTTTATACTTAATTCGTTCTTTCTGTCCCAAAACTCAAGAACAAGTTTGTCTCTAGGCAGCATTTTTCGAAACTGCCAGCATCCGGTCTATTACTTTCCGCGCGTCTCTTATTATGTTGTCCGGCAATGTAATCTCATTTTGGTTTGTAATCAGCGCCCTGGCAACCAACGGGAGAGTTGTGGATTTCATGTAGGGGCATACATTGCAGAAGGAAAGGAAATTTTTTTCAGGAACGTCCTGCCTTAATTTATCGGTCATGCCGCATTCTGTTACTACAATAAAATTTTTTGAGCCGTCGGATTTTGCAAATTTAGCCATCCCGCCGGTGCCGCAGATGTGGTCTGATAATTTTAATAAATCGTCTTTGCATTCAGGATGCGCTATTACTTTGGCATCAGGATATCTCTGCTTGAATTCCATTAAAGTGTTTGCATCAAGCTTGTCATGCACGAAACAGTAGCCGTCCCATAAAATTATTTCCTTATTGGTGTGCTCCTGCACGTATCTTCCGAGATTCTTGTCTGGAAGGAATATAACCCGCTTGTTCGGCAGTGAATTTACAACTTCAACTGCATTTGCAGAAGTGCAGCAAATGTCTGAAATTGCCTTTACTTCTGCAGTTGTATTGACATAGCTTACAACGGCAGCATCCGGATATTGCTTCTTGACGGATTCTAATTTTTCGACAGTTGCCATGTCTGCCAAGGAACAGCCTGCATCAAGATTCGGCAGTAAAACTGTTTTATGCGGGCTAAGAACTTTTGCAGTTTCAGCCATGAATTTGACGCCGCAAAAAAGAATTACATCGGCTTCTGTTTTTGCGGCTGCGACAGACAATCCGAGAGAGTCCCCCATATAATCGGCAATTTTGAACATTTCCGGCCTTTGATAGTTATGGACTAGAATTACTGCATTTCTTTGTTTTTTCAGCTCCAGAATCAGGTCTATAAGCTTCTGCTCATCCTGCATTACAGTTTCCGCCATTAATCTGCTTTCCATTAGTCCGGCTAGCGTTATTCTGTTTATATATCTAATTGAAGAGGCAATGTAATTCTTAAGAACCATAAGAAGCGGCAAATTTTGCCTATAAACAGAAAAGTATATTAATTGATTTATTTTACTCTGCCGTATGTATCTTGTAATATCCAAGGCGGACCGGCAGTCAGCAGAACTTGCAAAAATTGCACTATCTTATCTAAGGGAAAACAAGCTGAAATATGATTTTGAGAAAGAGATTACTGTTCCAAAAAAAGAATATGAGCTTGCAATAGCAATCGGGGATGACAGGTTTATTCTTGAAACATTCAGGAAGCTTGGAAAATCGCAGATTCCCCTTTTCGCCGCCGGATCAAGCCAGAGTTTTCTGGCGCAGGCAAATGCGCTTAACCTGAAGAATTACCTCAGCCTGATAAGAAAAAAAAAGTATACAATTTTTAAGAGGTCAAGGCTGACTGCAAGGTTTGACAAAACAATGACTCCAATTGCGCTGAATGATATCGGCCTGTTTTCATCAAAGAGCGCCTCGCTGCTGAAATATTCTTTGGTGCTGAATGAAGATACGTTTTGGAAAGACTCAAGCGACGGGATAGTTGTTGCCACGCCGACCGGAAGCACCGGCTATTCATTGTCTGCCGGAGGCCCGATTGTTTTGGATGAGCCGAATATTTTTACCATAACTTCCATTTCTTCCCTTGAAAAGCATTCCCCTCTTGTTGTGTCAGACAGCACAAAAATAAAAATCAAAGATATTGAAGGGGCCCATCCGACATTAATAATTGACGGGGAAGTGAGGATGCCGGTGCATTCCAACGAGTTAATAATTGAGAAATCGCCTTACTCTGCTAATTTTGTTAATTTTTCAAAAGAATACCAGCTGGAAAGCAGGCTGAAAAAAAGGACTATCCACACAAACATAGGCAAACTGAAAGATTTGCCGGCAAGCGCAAAGCTAGTTTATAGAATATTGGCGCATGAAGGAAACATGACGCAAAAAGATCTGATAGATGCTTCTCTTCTGCCTGAAAGAACCGTGAGATACGCCCTTGCCCTACTGATGAGCAAAGGGATGATTGATAACACGCCTCATTTCAGCGACGCAAGGCAGACGGTTTATGGGGTTTGAAACCAATAAGATTAAAAATTAATCTTCATTCTTGTGCCATATGTTCGATGAAGTCATCAAAAAAATTCTGGAATCAATAGATGAAAAATCTTTATTGACAGAGATGTATCCCAAATTTTCCGGGGAAGGGTACCGCGCGTATAAGATTGACATCAAGAATTTTCATGAAATAAAGAAATCAAATTCCGGCAAAAGAATTGCTTTTATTGATGGCGGAAATGCCGAGATAATAGGCTCTGCCAACTTTTCGCTTAATCTGATAAGAGTCTGCTATGTTGTCTACCAAAACAATAAAAAAATAAGCGCTAAAAAACTCGATATTTTTGCTTTTATCAAAGCGGTGAATGAAAATAATGATATATGCTACAAGGCATCTTTCTTCAGTGCAGGAAATTCAATAAATATTGATGAAATGTCTTTCAGCTCTTTTGACCACACACTGATGAACGGGATAAACCGGGCTGAGATAGGCAGCGCGGCCAATGCGATAAGGAGGTTTGCCGAACTTAAAGCGGCCAAATCAGTAAGCGACGGCAAATTGGCCGATGTTATAGTTCTGGACGGAACCCTTCAGAGCACAATGACCAACGAAAATAAATATTTGAATGAGTTGTATGAATCCTGCACTGAAAATAATATCATTTTAACTGCAATCAGCAAGACAAATTCTCTGTTTACAGACAATGGAAACCTTCTGAGCGCTGTTTTATCCAGCATCTCAAAATTACCCGTGTGGTTTTACCATCCGATTGCTGAAATAAGCAGCCACAGCCATAAAGCAGAAATGTTTTTTGCAAAGTTCCATGCAAGATCAAAATATGTTTTCAGATTTGAAATTTTTAATATCCAGAAAATGATGGCGGAACCGGTTATAAATGAAGTTGCGTCAAACTGCTGCGACCCGATATTTGTCGGCTATCCTTACGGGCTGGTGGAAGCTGACAGAATTGCGCGGGCTTCAAACCAGGAAAAAGAATCGCTGAAAACAATGTTTTTGGTGAAGCTGAGAAACAAAAATATCGAGAAATACCTGAACGCTTCGAACGCGCATGAAATTCTGGA
>JBBSWR010000254.1:0-3717 GCA_038046185.1 Nanobdellota archaeon | reverse complement strand
TGTCAGATATTAACCATACTAATAATGCCTTTTCTTCAAATCCTTTCCATCTAATCATAGTTTTTCACCCTTTTGAAGGAAACAACCAAAAAAATCAGCCGGTTTTCTTCTTCAGCACAGCCAATCTTGAATTTAATTTCTTCACCGCAGAATCTTTTGTCTTGGAGCTCAGCAAATCATTTGCAAGCTTCTTGTCACCTATAATATCGTTAACCCATTTGCTGAAATCATTTTTTTCTTTGTTGGCATGATACGAATAAGTATCCTCATTCATCTGCGGAAAGGCGTTGGCTAATTCCGATAAATTCTTCAAAACATGCCCGTCATTGACCCAAAAACACTGCTCTGCCGGAGCATCTGACAAATATTTTACGGCTTCTTCTTTTGTTACCATTTTCACATCAGTTCTTTTACGAGCCTTCGCAGAATGACAATCTGTGTTTCAAACTTATTTTTAGCCCTTGAAATATCCTCTGCCAGGCTGTGATCATAAAAAACATCCTTGACCCATGAGCTAAAATCATTCCTGACTTCATTCGCGTGGTGCCTGAAAATCTCCTCGCTCATTGTCTCAAGAGCGTCTGCAAGCTCCATAATGTTCTTTAGCTTCTTTCCATCAGCAACAATAAAATGGTGCTCCACAGGAGCTTCTCCAAGAATCTTTTTTTTGATTATAACTTCGACCGACTGAAGCTGTTTTTTAGAACCAGCGCTACTTTTATCCTTACTCCCTCTTTTTTTAACCAAAACCATCACCTATAAGCTATCCTTTTATTTTATGTATTTATACTTTTCGGAAAAGTCAGGGATTTTTCCGAGAAGTTCCAAAAATCTATGATTTTTGATACTTTTCGATATTTTTCGGAATTTGAGTAGATTAACCACTAAAACGAGCTTATTTTCTTAATCTCCTCAACAAATACTTCAGCTTCCTTTTCCGTGTTATAAAGATAGAATGATGCCCTTGCGCTTCCCTTTAAATTGTGGTTGTTGAACCAGCTGTGCGCGCAGTGCGCTCCGCTTCTTATCAGCACTCCTCTGGAATTGTCAAGAATCTTTGCAATATCGTGATGACTTATTCCTTCAATGTTGAAAGAGAATATGCCGCTTCTTTTTTCAGCTTCTTTGGGACCGATAACGGAAATTTTCTTATTGCCAGAAAGGGATTCTGAAATCAGTTTATTTAGTTTAATTTCATGAGACGCTATTTTTGACTGCCCGATTTTTTTCAGATACCTGCACGCTTCCCCGAGCCCGATGATGCCGGCATAATCCTGCAGCCCGGCTTCAAACCTGTTTGGCAGCTCTTCCTTGGAATAGCTTTCGTAAGTTGAATCAACAACAGTTTCGCCGCCTACGATGAACTGATCCATATTCTCCAGAACTTTTGTTTTTCCATACAAAACTCCTGTTCCGGTGGGGCCCATCATCTTGTGGCCGGAGAATGCAAGAAAATCAACATCAAGCTCTTTTACATTAACTTCCATGCCGGGCACTGCCTGCGCGCCGTCAACAAGGACAAGTGAATTATTTTTGTGCGCAAGCTTTGTAATTTCCTTAATGGGGTTAGTCACGCCGTCTATATTAGAAGTAAAAACAACAGAAACAAGCTTTGTTTTTTCATTCAGAGATTTCTTAAAATTTTCAAGATTAAATGTGTTGTCCGGATTGCTCTTAACAATTTTGAGCTTTACGCCTTTGCTTCTCAGCTTCAGCCACGGAATTAAATTTGAATTGTGCTCCTTGTCGCTGATTACAACTTCATCGCCTTCCTTAAATCCAAGGGAATTTGCAACAAGGTTTATTGATTCTGTTGTATTTCTTGTAAAAATAATTTCAGAAGCGTGGCCCGCATTTATCAAATCCTTAACTTCATTTCTTGACTTATCGACCTCTTCTTCAACTTTAAGCGCCAGCCTATGCGCGCTTCTTCCTGCGCACGCTGTGTATTCTTTGTAATACTCATTAATCTTGTCAATTACCTGCATCGGCTTAAGGGACATGCATGCATTGTCAAAATAGACTATCGGCTTTGCAAGCATAGGAAAATCTTTTCTTATTTTATCTGGGTTATAGCCGAATATCATTGTTTGAGCTCCTTGTCTATGAATGCCTTGAATGTCCTAAACGGCCTTGGGCCGACAAGCGTGTTGTTGCCGATGAAAAATGTGGGTGTTCCGCGGACTCCTGCATGCAGCCCCATTAATGTATCGGACTGCACTTCATCCTTGTATTTTTGCGTTGACATGCATTCATCGAATTTAGTCGTGTTCATGCCAATTTTTCCTGCAAGCAAGGAAAGGTCCTCAAACTTTAAAGTCTCCTGGTTTTCAAAAAGTATTTTGTGATATTCCAAATAACCTCCCTGTTCCTGGGCGCAGTTCACTGCAAGGGCGCTCTGAAAACTTAAATTATGATGGGGGATATAAAAAGTCTTGAACTGAAAGTTAACCTTTCCCCTGTAATAATCCAAAACTTCCTTAACTATCGGCTCTGCCTTTTCTGTGTAAGGGCACGCATAGCATCCGAACTCTATGATTGTAAGCTTTGCATTTTTATTTCCTATTATTGGGTCATTCTCTTCCAGGGTTGGAAGTATTATTTCCGACTGCCGGTATGTATCAATTTCAGAAGTCTTTGTGTTGGTTCCGGCCGGGTCAAACATGCAGAATCCAGTATCGACCGGGCCGTTGCAGCTCCCATATTTTGCATAATTATAAAGCCCTACGGAAGTGCCATAAATGCTCCAGACAAATATTATCAAAATTATCCATGACAAAATTTTATAGTTATTGTAGATAAACCCTGCAGTCTTTGGAGAAACCCGCATCACTTTTCCCGTCAGTGAAGATTTTATCCTGTCATCAAGCCCGCTTCTGCATTTCCTGAAAGTGGCTGTCCTAAAAACGCAGTCCAAAGATTCCAAAGTCAGTTTCCTGTATTTGGCGCTGAAAATAGAAAGAACTGCAAATATTGGGAGCGCGATTAAGCATAGTACCATTCAACCACCTTATGAGATGATTTTTAAAACAGAATATAAAAGTTTGGATTTTCAAGAATTTTTAACTCAGCTTAGGCTGCATCCGCTTTTCTGGCTTAATTGGGCCAATGTAAGCTCGCCCTGCATTCTGGAGCCGTCCTTGAATTCCCATGTTGGATAAGCTTGTATATTCGCATTCAGGCATACCTGGGTCTGGCCTGAATTGTCGGGCAAAGAGCATTCGGTGTAATCGATATACTGCACGCTTCCGCCAAACATCTCCTTTTGGTTGTTGCAATGCGAGCACCAGTAAGCTCCGTACATTTTTGCCCCATTATCAGTCAGGCACTTGGCAAAATTATCGTACTGCGAAGAAGGTACTTCAGATTTTGTGCAGGAGGTAATGAATAGCAATACAATCAAAGAAAATAAAGCCAAAAGCGCATTTTGTTTTTTCATATGTGTTGATTATTCTTGACTTATTTAAATATATCTTGTATTGGGACTTTGAATAGCCAACCATATCTTTTTTAGTTGCCTCATGGAAGCCTATTTGGGCTCATATTTTTATTTAAGAAAATGATAATATTTTGCAAAACTATATCATTGGTTCCTACAACAGTACCTCCTTGTTGAAAAGGTTTTTCTACCAAAATATGACCATAGTTGCCTTGGAGTATACTAACATTGCCGTATGCTCGATAAGTCTCTTCTAATTTCTTTCTTGAACCCGGCAT
>JBBSWR010000253.1:0-1800 GCA_038046185.1 Nanobdellota archaeon | reverse complement strand
GAGCCGACTCCCCTGTAGCTTTCATTTATCATAACTAGATTTCCCTTTTCGTCTTCAATGTAAATGCAGAAATCCCCTTCCACCCTGAGCTGGCTTTTAAGATCATCATAATTCAGGTTTTTCAGCTCGCCGATTTTTGTAATATTTATTTCCTGCTGGCTGACTACGCTCAATGTGTTTCCTTCGTTTGAAACCTGCTTTATGACCGAATTTGCGTCCGCCTTCAGCCCTGCCACTTCCGAGTCGGGACCTGAATTAGCAAGGGCATAGTAGATAAAAAAAGAGCCCATGAATATTACCACAGCGAGTATTACATCCACGGACCATGCTTGGGATTTTCTGTTTTGCATTTTGGATTATTCCTGGCATTTTATTCCGTCTTCGCTCAGTTTAGGGGAGCCTTTGACGAGCAAAACACTTCCTTTTCCGTCCTGGAGGTACATACAGAAATCGTTTTTCACATTAAGGAGCTTTTTGATCGCATTATAATCCATTCCCTGCAGCTCGTTTAGCTTTTTTTGGTCGAAGACCATCATGCCGTCTTTAACACTGGTGTCTTTCAAGACAAGGCCGAGAATTTTTTCCGGATCTGCCTTTTGCGGATATGTATCCTTTCCCTGCACACTAACACCTATTATGATAACCAGCACAATGAATACCAAAACCATTTCATCGATTTTATAATTTATTTTTTTCATCTTATTTGCATGCTGCCACAACCAGCTTTACGGGCTTTCCGTTGTACACAACTATTCTTGTGGCCTTTATGATAGTGCCGCTCGCACAGCTTAAGCTTGCCTGGATTTCAACTTTTAGCTGAGGGCTTCCTGATGGGCATACAACATAACTTGATGAACCATAATCCCTGACCCATCCGGGCTGTGATAAATCACATGCAGCTTTTGCCGTTGCGTCATAGAATCCGCACCCATTCTTGCCGTCGCATGACGCGTGGACAAGATTGTCCGATGCATAGGTGCAGTCTGATTCGCATGAAGTCCCTTTAACCATGGTGAAATTTACGGATAAATCTCCTCTTGGAGGAACAAAAGCCAGCTTTGCCTGTGGGGCATAGATAGAATGCGCGGCTATTACATTGTAATCTCCGCACCCAATATTCATTGAGTATGTTCCGTCCTGTGCTGTCTGCACCGACTTTACCGGAACCAAATCTTTTTTTGCAGTTATATCAACAAAAGATATCAGCTGGTTGTTTTGGTTTACGGCTTTTCCATTCAGGTTGCCGTTGCAGTCCGCATCCGCACAGTCGGTTAGCCCATCAAGATCATCGTCGATTCCGTTGGTGCAGTCTATCTCAAAATCAGGAATCCACTGCCCCGGAGAGTGGGCTACGCATCTGTCCAGAATTCCGTCGCCGTTGATATCTAATTTCGCGCCGTCAGAATAGCAGACTCCATTGTAAACACATGAGCTTGCAACTTGGCAGCATGAAGTGTCTGCATCGTTCTTTTCACAGGAATAGAAATTAACCCCACCTATTATTTGGCTGATAATTTTTGAGCAGTAAGCTGAATCTCCTTCTCTATAACACCTTCTATACATTTCCTTAAACTGCTGTTCTGTCAACTGCTTGCAGTCTCTTTTTATTGTTGTGCAGCAGTTTGCCTTCCCATCACATGCCGGGTCTGCGCAGTCAGTTTTTCCGTTACAGTCATTATCCAAATGGTCCGTGCAATCTGTTTCTGTTGCTGCTTTTGTTATGTCGTAAACTCCTGCGGCGTTATCACATAGGCTGTCACTGCATTCCTTGTCTTTTGAGTCGCTGTCTGCGTTTGTGCC
>JBBSWR010000252.1:0-4354 GCA_038046185.1 Nanobdellota archaeon | reverse complement strand
ATATATCAAAACAAAATAAAAAAATAATAATTGTTGACCCAAAGCCAAAGCATAAGGAATTCTATAAGGATGTGACTTTGATTACACCCAACAATGCAGAAGCTTCGGAAATGTCCGGAATTGAGGATGGAAGCGATGAAACGATTATAGAAATTGGAAATAAGTTGTTAAAAAATCTTAATACAAACGTCTTAATCACAAGAGGAGAAAAAGGAATGTCAATGTTTGAGAAAAGCGGAAGCGTAACTCACATTCCAACTAATGCAAGGGAAGTCTACAGCTTAATCGGCGCTGGCGACACGGTTGTTGCCACTATTGCCCTTGCTTTGGCATCAGGCGCAGATTTTAAGGAAGCTGCAGTCCTGTCAAATATAGCTGCAGGAATAAAAGTTGGAAAGATAGGAACTGCTTCAGTAAGCGTTGAAGAGATAAAGCGGGAAATTGAAAATTTATGAAAAGGACTGTGTTTTTGGACAGGGACGGAAGCATCGTTGAAGATAAAGGATATACCTACAGATTAGAAGACTATAAACTTATTCCAAACGCCGTTGAAGGATTAAAATTATTGAAAGATTATAAATTAATTATTGTCACAAATCAGTCAGGAATAGGCAGAGGATATTTTGCAATGGAAGATTTTGAAAAATTTAATAATCATTTAATACTGGAATTAAAAAAACACAATATAAAGATTGAAAAAACCTATGTTTGCCCACACAATCCTGAAGACAACTGCGATTGCCGCAAGCCAAAAACAAAATTAATTAAAGATGCTGCAAAAGAATTCAATATTGATTTAAGCAAATCATTTATGATAGGCGATAAAAATATAGATATTCAGATGGGGAAAAATGCGGGTGTTAAAACAATTTTGGTCTTGACCGGCAACGGAATGAAGGAAAAAGAAAATTCAAATGCAGATTATATTGCAAAGGACCTAGTTGAGGCGGCAAAGTGGATATTAAATAAAAATTAACCAATAAAATGATTAGCCAAAAAATAAAAACTTTAAATGAATTAATTCCGATAGTTAAAAACCTAAGAAAACAAAACAAAAAAATAGTTACAACAAACGGTGTTTTTGACATTCTTCATTACGGGCATGTTAAATATCTTGAAGAAGCAAAGAAACTAGGAGACGTTTTGATTGTCGGAGTCAATACAGACAAATCTGTTAAGCAAAATAAAGGTGACAAAAGGCCGATTAATGATGAAAAATCAAGAGCAAGCGTTCTGGCTGCCTTGGAAAGTGTAGATTATATTTTCCTGTTTGATGAAAAAGAGCCAAGCAGCTGGCTTGATAAAATAAAGCCAAACATACATGTAAAGGCAGGTGACTATAAATTAAACCAGATAATAGAAAAAGGGGTTGTTGAGAAGAACGGCGGCAAAGTTATAATTGTAAAGGTAGAAAAGGGATATTCAACAACAAATTTTATAAATAAAATTCTGGATATTTACAAAAAACAATAATTTTTTAAAGGCTTTGAATTTTTTTGAGCTATGACCAAACTTTCAGTTATAATCCCGGTTTATAATGAGGAAAAAACCATAAAAATTATTATAGAAAAAGTAAAAAAGGTAAAATTAAAAGGGATATCAAAAGAGATTATTATAGTAGACAACTTCTCGGAGGATGGCACAAGAAGCATATTGAAAAATCTTAATGATGATTCGTTAAAAATTTTTTACCATGGGGAGAATATGGGAAAAGGCACATCAATAAAAACGGGCCTCAAAAATTCCACTGGAAGAATAATTCTAATCCAGGACGCTGACCTCGAATACGACCCGGAGGATTATGGAAAACTGCTGAAGCCCATAATGGAAAACAAAGTAAAGGTGGTTTACGGCTCAAGAATAAGTACTACAAAGAATAATCCAAAAAGTATGCATAAGTTTTATTATATCGGAAATTTATTTTTGACTTCAATGACAAACTTATTGTACGGCGCAAAAATAACTGATATGGCAACCGGCTACAAAGTATTCAAAAAAGAAGTTGTTGAAGACATAAAATTAAGGGCCAGTGGATTTGAGTTTGACACAGAAATTACAGCCAAAATTCTCAAAAAAGGCTACAAGATTCATGAGGTCCCTATACATTTTGTCGGAAGGAGTTTCAGGGAGGGCAAAAAAATTACATGGATAGACGGGATTAAATCTGCTTATTACCTGCTTAAGTACAGGTTCACTGATTAAAATGCCAATGATAAATTATTAAAAATATTAAATAATTTTAAAGGAAAGAAAATTCTGGCAATAAAGGACATAATGCTTGACAAATATATTTGGGGTGACGTTTCAAGAATTTCCCGGGAAGCTCCAATGCAGGTTGTAAACGTATTGAGTGAAACATATGGGGCCGGCGCCGTTAAAAATAACGGAGGAAAAGGGGTAATCGCGAAAATGAAAAAAGATGATTCTGCAGCTAACTTGATTAATGACTTCTTTCAGTATACGAAAAACAATAATTTTTTAAACGTGCAATAAGTCTTGTTCTCTATGCAAAAACTGTCAATTATCATCCCTGTTTATAACGAAGAAAAAACCATAAAGCAGGTAATTGAAAAAGTAAAGAATGTAAAATTAAAAGATTTCTCCAAGGAAATAATAATAGTTGAAGACTGCTCCACAGACAAGACCAAAGATATTTTGAAAAATCTAAAAGATTATTCACTGAAAATTTTCTTCCACGATATTAACAAAGGCAAAGGCGCTGCAGTCAGAACCGGACTGAAAAATTCCACCGGAGATATAATATTGATACAAGATGCGGACCTGGAATATAATCCTGAAGAATACTCAAAGCTCCTAGAGCCATTTGAAGACAGGAACGTAAAAGTGGTATACGGCTCGAGGCTGGAAGTAATAAGAAAAAACCTGAGCAAAATGTACAAGCTGCATTATTTTGGGAACTTGATTTTAACGCTCCTGACAAACATTTTTTACGGCACAAAAATAAGCGACATGGAAACCGGCTACAAAGTTTTCAGGAAAGAAGTTATGAAAAATATAAATCTTAAATCAAGAAGATTTGACCTGGAGCCGGAAATAACCGCAAAAATACTGAAAAAAGGCTACAAGATTCACGAAGTGCCCATCGATTTCCACGGAAGAAAGTTTGATGAAGGAAAAAAAATAACATGGAAAGATGGAATCAAAGCCGTTTATTATCTTGTAAAGTATAGGTTTATGGATTAAGTTTAAATACCGATATTTTTTCCCTTCTGCAATGCCAAAGCCGGACATAACCATGTTTTTTCCCGCGTACAACGAAGTTGAGAACATTCCAAAGCTTCTTGATTCTGCAGTCAGGGTTCTGGATGAAACGGCGAATAATTACGAGATTCTTGTCGTGGTTTATGAAGGCTCAACTGACGGCACAATTGATTTGGTGAAGAAATATTCCAAAAAAAATAAGAAAATAAAATTAATTATCCAGCCAAAGGAAAAAAAAGGAATAGGGTATGCAAATACTCTGGGGTTCAGGAATGCAAAATACCCTTACATCTTTTACGCGGACTCTGATAATCAGTTTGACATAGCAGAATTCAAAAAATTTCTCCCGTATATTGGGGAATATGATGTTATTGCAGGGTATAGGATAAAGCGCCAAGATCCTTTCACTAGAATCATAGCTTCAAAAATTTACAATATAATGATGCGGGTTTTATTAAAAGTAAGGGAAAGGGACTTGGACTGTGCATTCAGGCTTGTAAACAGAAGAGTAATTGAAAAAATTAATTTGGTATGCAGCACGGGTGTTGCAACGACAGAATTGCTTGCCAAGGCAAGAAAAAATAGGTTCAAAATTATGGAGATGGGGGTGCACCATTATCCGAGAAAATCAGGCCAGCCGGTTTTTGAAAGCAGGTTTTTTAATTTTCCAAAGCCGAAAGTTGTTTTAAGCATATTAAAAGAAACAATAAATCTTTACAAGGATATAAACTCGAAATGAACCTTAGAAGTTTTGATTTATGTTTCCATCGGTGCCTATTTACTGAAAGAGGATAGCTTTAAATATCTAATTTAGTAACTCGAAGATGTAAGATGGCTGACCAACAGGATTTTCCGGTAACTGACGCCTATGACTCTATGTTTGGCGGGCAGAAGGAAGAGGCTGCAAATTTCATTCCGAGCATGCTTCCCATGAAATTGAACAGGCCTTTGATAGAGTCAGTGATGGAAAAGGCAAAGAAGGAAAAAAAATGGGTCCTGGCTTTTGTGATAGGAACAAAGCCCTGCTTCTATAAATTCTATGGCTCAGTTGTTGCAGCCAACAAGGCCAGCATTCCAAGCTTTGTAATAAATTCTAACCAGCATTATGACGAAATTTTAACCCATGGCCTGA
>JBBSWR010000251.1:0-1310 GCA_038046185.1 Nanobdellota archaeon | reverse complement strand
TCCAATTTGCCATTTCCCCGATTCATGTCAAAAAGAATAAAAAGGTTTGCATTTAATCAAATAGAAAAATAAGCTTATATACTTCGCTTAATAAGCAGACGATATGAAACAGGAAACATCAGAGAAACCAATGTTCGCAAGGCCGAACTATTATCAGGGAATACTTCAGCTTAGGGATGTGAACGACGAAATTCTGGACTTTGTAAGCAGGCAGATCAAGAAAAGAGGGGATGTTGCAGTCACAAAGAAAGTGAACCTTCCCAACGGCATGGATTTGTACATCACATCGCAGAAATTTATAAGAATTTTGGGCAAAAAACTGAAAGAAAGCTTTGGCGGGGAGATGAAAATGAGCGCGAAGCTTCACACAAGGAGCAAAGAGGGCAGGGATTTGTACAGGGTCAATGTTTTTTTCAGGCCTTTAAAATACAAAAGGGGAGATATTGTTAAAATCAGGGGAGATGAAGTGAAGCTCCTTCAGGTTGGAAACAGGATATTTGCAATGGATTTGAAAACAGGCAGGAAAATAAAAATCAGAAGCGAAGACTTAAGGCGGGATTAAGCCCATTTTCTCAAGCTTGTAGTCGCTTATAATTTTGCCCATCCAGTTTGCTTTGCTCTTTTCCGCTTCAAACTGCTTTTTGTCCACAAACCCGAAGTATCTGTCTTCCTCAATTCTCAGGTTTTTTGAATTTATGAAAACAAAAGGCAGGATGTTCTCTATTTTCGGGCTTAAGGGTTTATTATATACAACTATGAACATTTTATCTTTTAATAATTCAACGACCTCATTGCTCACAATGTTTGGGTCATCAACAAGAATAATATCACCCTTTTTAATGTTTAAAACTTTATTTTTGTAATTAAATTCCTGTAGTCCCAGCGTGTCAAGTTTTTTCAGGACATAAAAATTATTTATGTTTGAAATTTTATCATTAAGTTTTCTAATTACACATTTTATATTTTCTATTTCCCTGTTTTTGGATTTGGCGGAGTTTTCAAGTGAGACAATTCTTCTTTCCCGGAAATCATGAACATTGTCATTTTTTCCGGCTCTTATTTCATTATTTTTATTTTTCTCCAGGTTTTTTATTCGGTTCTTTAGATTATTATTGTGCATTTTTATCAGACGAATTTCAGCTTCGTAATCCTTCAGTTTGTTGTATAATTTCAGAAAATCATTTTCAGCCAATTTTCTCTCGGCAATTACCTTTTCTATTATTTTATCTTCATCGTTCTTATATTCAATCATCCCGACAGCGCTTTTTATGCTGATTCTTTTCGTAATTACAAGCTCTTTTATTCTGTCC
>JBBSWR010000250.1:0-2163 GCA_038046185.1 Nanobdellota archaeon | reverse complement strand
CTTTCATACTTCTGGTTGCCGCAAAGCCTCTTGCCGGTTTTTTCGTTGTAGAAAAATGGGATTCCGCCGCAGAAAGTGTTTCCATCGGGGTTTTTGTCAACTTCATCAAGCCATGCCGCATTCTCGGCATTGTGCCACACTTCAACATGCACGATATGCAATCCGGTTTCCTTCTCAAACTGCTCTATTAAAGGGTCCATCTCCTTGCAGTGCACGCATTCCGTGCCTGAAAACATAATCAATCTTCCCTGATTTTGCTTATTAACTGTATCACTCATAGTTCATCACAGAAAGACAAAGTTCTAAGGATTTTATAAATGTTTTGGATAAAGAAAACTTTGACTTACTGTTTTGTCTCGTTCAAAAACTGGGCTGCGTTCGGATTATGCGGTGGTGTTGAGAAAACCAGCAGCTCAAGCGGAGCATCTCCAATTCTTTCAATGCTGTGGGGCGCTTTTGCAGGTATTGCCAATAAAGCTCCCGGGCCGACTTCTTCAGTCGCGCTGCCTATAGTGGCTCTTGCCCTGCCCTTGTAGATAAAAATGAATTGATCTTCAGGATTGGCGCCTGTTGGAATCTTATCGTCCACTCTCCATAATTGGGTGCTTCCTGTCAAAGTTTCTCCAAGGAGCACATATTTGTAATAAGGTGTTTCTTGGTCAAGCTGCCCCATTCTTTTTGGAACATCGTAAAATCCTGCCTGCAGCGGCTTTTGCATCGCTTCCCGTGAAAAATCCCAGAAATTCTTTGGAATCATCCATCCAAGAACCAGTCCAACAATAAAAAGGAAAATGAGCCAACTTCTTAATGTCTTTCTTTTCATTCTGCGGAAAATTATTTCCAAGGTAATATAAATACTTTTTGGTGGTAGTTAAGAAAATTTACTACTTGATGGAACAACAAATTATCAGAAAATTAAAATTTACCGCTAAAAATTTTCAGTTTCCCAATAAATCCAAAACTATTATATAACAAATTAAATTAGCCCTCTTTGATAAGAATGAAACAGTACCTTGACGCTTTGGAATATGTCCTGAATAACGGAACGGACAGGAAAGACCGCACAGGAGTAGGCACAAGGGCAGTCTTTGGAATGCAGTTGAGATTCAACATGGAAAAAGGATTTCCTGCAATGACAACAAAGAAACTGCCGTGGAAGAGTGTTGCATCAGAATTATTGTGGTTCATTGAAGGCTCCGGTGATGAAAGAAGATTAGCTGAAATTCTCCATGGAACAAGAGATAAGGAAAAAACAACTATCTGGACCGCAAATGCAAATGCGGATTACTGGAAGCCGAAAGCAAAATTTGAAGGCGATTTGGGAAGAGTTTATGGAGTCCAGTGGAGAAAATGGAAATCGCCAGACGGAAAAGAAATCGACCAATTGGCAAACGCGATAAAACTAATCCAAGAGAATCCCACTAGCAGGAGAATAATTGTTTCTGCATGGAATCCCGGCGAGTTAAGTCAAATGGCGCTGCCGCCGTGCCACGCTTTCTTCCAGTTATTCGTTGCTGATGGAAAATTATCCTTGCAGATGTACCAGCGCTCATGCGACATGTTTTTGGGAGTTCCGTTTAATATTGCTTCTTACTCACTACTCCTACATATGATGGCGCAGGCCACAAATTTAAAAGCCGGAGAATTCGTGCACACTCTCGGCGATGCGCATATCTACCACAATCATTTTGAGCAGGTTAAAGAGCAGTTGGCAAGAAAACCTTTTCCATTGCCAAAATTATTTTTGAATCCTGAAATAAAAGACATTGGCAATTTCAAAATGGAAGATATAAAGCTGGAAGATTATGAATCACATCCGCCGATAAAAGCGCCGATGGCAGTTTAAAATGATAATTTCTATAATTGCCGCAGTCGGAAAAAATAATGTTATAGGCGTTGATAATAAATTGCCCTGGAAACTTTCTGCAGATTTGAAAAGATTCAGAGCAATTACTTCCGGCAAGCCGGTTGTAATGGGCAGAAAAACTTTTGAGTCAATCGGAAGGCCTTTGCCTGACAGGATAAATATAATCATCACTAGAGACAAAAATTACAAAGCTGATGGTTGCGTTGTTGTCCATTCCGCGGAAGAAGCTTTGAATGCCGCAAAAGGAAGCAAGGAAATTATGATAATCGGCGGCGAGCAGATTTTCAGGGAATTTC
>JBBSWR010000249.1:0-10023 GCA_038046185.1 Nanobdellota archaeon | reverse complement strand
GACCCAATCGCAGCAAAAGAAGCCCAGAAATCAAAAATAAAAGTAAGTATTGTCGGAAAAGATTTGAATAATCTGAAAAATTTATTGGAAGGGAAAAAATTTAAAGGAACGGTTATAGAATAGTGCACAGTGTATTTCCACTTTTACGGGTGGCTGGAGGGCCATCAGTCTCTGCGTACGGTGCAACTATCAGTTCCCTCCGTTATAAAAATAGTTATTAATAATAAATTAAAAAATCAAATTTAAAAAATATAATGTTAAACTTAAAATGGAAGAAGAATACAACTGGAATCTAATCCTGAAATCATCTGTGCCAATTGCAGCAGTGGAAGCTTTCATATTCTACACAAATCTTAGCGATGCCTGGAAATGGTCGGCGCTGGCAATCGGAATCTTCCTGTCAGCTATGATTGTTTACATGAATGAAAAAAGGAAAAGCGGTGTTTTTACTGCGGCAGCGATTGTATTGCTGGCCGCATTAATTGTAAAATTTTTGAAGAGTTCCGGGCTTTTCTAGAAATGCCTTAATTTTTCTCTTACTATTGATATAAATAATATAAATAAGATAACTGAGGCAAAGAAAAAGCTCAGAAAAGCAAGGAGCGGGATGCCAAGCACGCTGGGGCCTTTATCTACGTTTATCAGAATAGCCGATGTTATCAGCAGCGCGGCAATGAGCAGCCCGTAAGCGACGCGGTTGCTGCTTCTGTCAATCTCGAGCGAAAGCTTTCTTATGTCAGTATCTTCAATATCAACTTTTATCGTGCCTCTCTGTATTCTGTCCAAAGCCCTTTCAGCTTTCTCGGGAAAATCCTCTGCAAACTTCCTGTAGCGGTTCATGTTGTGCATGAGATTTTTCCAAACATACAATGGGTTTGTTCTTTTCCTGATTAATTTTTCAATGAATGGCTTTGAAGTCTCTGCTAACCTGAAATTTGGGTCATACTCAAGCGCAACGCCTTCAAGTGTGACAATAGTTTTTCCAAACAGCACAAAAGAAGCAGGAATTTTTATTTTATGGTGCAGGCCTATATCAAGAATCTCCTCGATTATTCTGCTTATCTTGATTTGGCTTATTGATGAATTTTGCAGGGGCTGTATGATTATCCCAACATCTGACCTTAATTCTTCGTAATCTGTGTCGCTTTCCATGCCCATTCCTGCCAAAGTCTGCATTATCACCTCCGCATCCTGCTCCATTATCCCATAAAAAATATCAATGCATTTGTTCTTCAGCCCTTCGTCAAAATACCCGACAATCCCAAAATCAACAAATGCAATTGAATTATCCTTCATTACCAGTATATTGCCAGGGTGAGGGTCAGCATGAAATATTCCGTGCACAAAAACCTGCGTCATTATGGCATCAAATCCGTTTTGTATTATTCTGTTGAAATCAAGCTTTCTTTTTTTGATTTCTTTTATATTGTGCAGCTCAATCCCTTCAATAAATTCCAAAGTCAGGACTCTTTCAGTTGTAAGCTCGTCGTAAATATATGGAATGTGCACAGTCTTGCTGTTCTTAAAATTCTGGTAGAATCTTTTTGCATTTCTGGCTTCAAGCTTGAAATCCAGCTCTTTTTCAGTCCATTCCTTGAATTCATCAACAATTCTTACAGGCATGAATTTTTTCATGTCCTCCAAGTTGTTCTCAACAACATGGGCAAAATACCCCATAATTTCAATGTCGGTTTCCATTACTTTCTTGACATCGGGCCTTTGTATCTTAACAGCAACTTTTTCTCCTGTTTTCAATACAGCTTTGTGAACCTGGCTTATTGAGGCCGCCGCCATAGGTGTTTTTTCAAAGCTTGCAAAAATATCCCCTATTTTTTTGCCGAATTCTTTTTCAAGAATCTCTTTGACCTGCTCAAACGGAAAAGAAGGCACATTGTCCTGCAGCTTCTCAAGCTCTTTTGCGTACTCTTTCGGCGCCAAATCCGGCCTTACACTCAGCAATTGGCCGAATTTAATGAACGTCGGCCCGAGCCTTTCTAGGGTTTTTCTCAGCCTGACTTCGGGCTTCAGATTTTCAGAGCCTTTCAGCTTTTTTTTGATTATCTTGCTGAATGGTATGTGGGCCTTGAGCCCTGTTTCGTAAATCAGAAAATCAAAACCCTCTTCAAACAGGACTACAAGTATCTCATTGAATCTTCCTATATCTCGCACCTCTTTTATTATCTGGAACATACTGCTAGGCTATTTCTTTGAAAGCAGGTATTTAAAAGTTTGCTTAACCAAAATTTATATTGAAAATAAATGTATTTAAAACTTTGCTATGTTTTTCCACGTCAAGAACCAGTAAATTATAAATACCCAAACTCTTGCTTGATTAATAATGGCAGAAGAATACATAATAGACACATCAATTTGGGTTGACCTTTATGAAGATAGAAAAGGGTATAACGATGAGCCGCTAGGCGATTACGCCTTTAAGCTGCTTGTTAAAATAAAAGCAAAAGAAAGTGCTGTTGTGCTTACTGATTTTCTTATAAGAGAACTTGAGACAATTTATTCAGTTGCAGAAATCAATGGAATGTTCAAGCCTTTTGAGAAAATTATAAAAAAGATTATTGCCACAGAAAAACAGCGGGAAGAAGCCAAAAAAATTGCAAAAGAAAGGGATGTGCCCGCTGGAGATGCTTTGCACGTTATAATAGCAAGGGACAATAATTTTATCCTTGTAACCAGAGACAGGCATTTCAGAAAGCTGGAGGATATATCCAAACATTATAAACCAGAAGAACTTATCTAATCTTTTTGTCTAATTCATTGAACACTTTTTCCCTAATTTTATCAAGCTCTGCGTCACTCGTTCTCCTTTTAGATGCTCCCTTTAGGTGAGCAATCTCTATCATGGCTTCCTTTAGCTTGGTTTCTTCAACTTTTTCTCTAAGAGCATTTCTAATAAATTCTGTTCTGCTATGATAGCCCTGTTTCTCCACCATAGAGTCTATCTCTTTCAAGAACGTATCGTCCAGCTTTAGGGTAATCATTTCAGTTGCCATATATCTATTGTATATACGACGGATATATAAACTTTTCGCCCTGTTTTCTTAGAAATATTAGCATAAACTTAATCCTATTTCATCTCTTTATCCGCCCATTTCTCAAAATCCTTGTTTGCAGATGAACCAATCTTTAAAATGCACGGAATTTCATAGGAATGAATTTTCCGGACTTCACTAACGACTTTGTTAAAATTCTTCTCATTAGTCTTTGCAATAATCACATTCTCCGCTTCATTCATTAATTTTCCTTTCCACCGGTACATACTTCTTATTGGAACTATGTTGGCGCAGGCTATCAGCCTTTTTTTCAGCAGGCGCAGAGAAATCTTTTCAGCTTCAACAGCATCCCTGCAGATTATATAAGCTAAAGTCATGGATATTTAATTGATTATTTGGTATATTAATTTATTGATTTAAAAAGCTTTAAAAAACACCAATAACTCCTATATGATATGTACATGTTTTCAAACATTTTGGGGGTTTTTGTATTTGATGAATCTTTCAAGATAGTTGATGAGCTGTTATATGAGAATAGCGCTGATATTGAAACGAAAGAATTATTTATCCAAAAATTAAAGCACAATCACAAAAACCTTCAAGAGCCGGATAAGGAAGAACTAAGAAAAATTTTAATTAATTTCAAAAACAGCAGGTTTTTCGGCGATTTCTACGGCAAAAATCTTCAATTAACCAAACTTGCAGTAAAGAACTCAGTCAATGAAGACGTTTTAATAATTCAGTCCATTAAATCAATAGATGAACTGGACAAGGCAATAAACCTTCTTGCAAAAAGATTAAGGGAATGGTATGACTTATACAACCCGGAATTCTCAAGGTCAGTAGAAATTCATGAGAAATTTGTGGAAGAAATTCTTGAAAGCCAAAAAGATGAATTGCTGAAGAAAATAAATATAAAAATGGAAGATTCATTCGGCGCTGATTTTGAGCAGGAAAATCTTGAGCCATTAAGAAATTTAACGCACCAAATCTATGATTTATACCAGCTGAGAAAAAGCCAGTTGGATTACATTTCAAAACTCATGGATGAGTACTGCCCAAACACTAAGGCAATCTGCGAGGTCATGATTGCCGCCAAGCTTCTGGAGCACGCGGGCTCATTAAGAAGATTAAGCGAAATGCCCGCCTCAACAATTCAGATTCTCGGCGCTGAAAAAGCGCTGTTCAGGCACATGAAAACAGGCGCAAGGTCTCCAAAGCACGGCGTCATTGTAAGCCATTCGCTTATAGCCAAGGCCCCTATGAAATTGCACGGCAAAATTGCAAGGTCTTTGGCTGACAAAATTTCAATTGCCGCAAAAGTGGATTACTTCAAGGGAAAATTCATTGGAGACAAATTAAGAAATGATTTAGAAGAAAAATTCAAGGAAGCAAAATGATAGTCAAATCCAGAATTTTTGAAGTTTATGAATCTTATGAGAAGAGGAGGCAGCTTTATACAATCAACTTAGTTCCGGGAAAACAAGTTTATGGTGAAAGATTAATAAGTGAAAACGGCATCGAATACAGGGAGTGGGATGTTTTCAAGAGCAAGATTGCATCTTCCATCCTGAAAGGAAGCCCTAACATCTTCATAAGAAAAAATGATGTTGTTTTGTACCTCGGCTCCGCTTCCGGAACAACAGTTAGCCACGTTTCAGACATTGTCGGAACTGAAGGATTAATTTTTGCTGTTGACATTGCCCCCAGAGTTATGAGAGATTTGATCTTTTTGTCCTATCAAAGAAAAAATATTGTTCCTATACTTGCGGATTCCAACAAAACAGATTTATTGAAGGAAAGGGTCTGCACCGTTGATGTTCTCTACCAGGATGTTGCGCAAAAAAATCAGGTTGAAATATTTCTTAAAAACGCGGATTTGTTCCTGAAGAGCGGAGGCTATGCGCTGCTGGCAGTCAAGGCAAGAAGCATGGACGTCACAAAAAACCCGAAGCAGATTTTCCGGGATGTCAAGGAAAGGCTTGAAAAAGAAATGACAATTATTGACCAGCGTGATTTGGACCCTTTCCAGAGAGACCATTCAATGTTCATCTGCAAGAAAAGATAAGATTGAGTAAATAATTGCACCATAATTTAACACTTTATCGGGTGGGTGGAGGGCAAATATTTTACTTTTAGTGCAATAATAAACTTCCCTCCCTGAAGATTAATTTTGAATGAACTAAAAAACAAATTAAAATGCCAAAACTAAAAGATTTTGGATTATACTTCATAACCGACAGCAGACTCACAAGAAAAACTGTAATTGAAGACGTAAAATCAGCTATAAAAGGCGGCGTAAAAATAATTCAGTATAGGGAAAAGGATGCTTCCAAAGAACAAATGCTCGCGGAAGCAAAAGAAATAAAAAAATTATGTAAAAAAAACAGTGTGATTTTTCTCGTAAATGACAGAATTGACATTGCATTGGAATCTGATGCAGACGGAGTGCATCTTGGGCAGGATGATGAGAATTACGAAACAGCAAGAAAACTTTTGGGTAAAAATAAAATTATTGGATTGACTACACACGATGTTAGGGAATCAGTTGAAGCTGAAAAGCTCGGGGCGGATTATATTGGCTTAAGCCCGATTTTCCCAACGAGCACAAAAGCTGATGCAGGAAAAGCCTGCGGAACTGAAATGATAGCCCAGGTAAAAAAATATGTCAAAATACCGGTTGTCGCCGTTGGCGGCATAAATGAGTCAAATATTAGTCAGGTTCTGAAAGCAGGCGCAAAGAATCTGGCAATTATATCTGCGATTTTGACGAAAGATGATGTTGAAAAAGCTGTAAAGGAATTTCAAGCTATAATCAATTCCCACAAATAGCAAATTTTAAATAATCTCTCTTTCAGTTAATTGGTATGGTTTATCTAATCTCGCAGCTTCAGGCAGTTAGTTATGGCTCTGCAGCGTTTGTGATAATGGTCCTGATAATGATTTTTTTTAATTCAAGAATGAATGATATAATAAAAAAGATGGTGTACTCATTGCTTGTGGCTGTGGTGTCGGTAGTTACCCTCTACTTGGCAATAACCACTATACTGCCGGGTACTTATTAAAATGATCTACGCATCAATTCCCACTCTAAGCATTGTTATTATTGCGGCGCTGGTTGATTCAATTAACCCCTGCGCTATTGGAGTCCTGATATTGCTTATGTCAGTACTTGTTGTTTACAGGCTGGGGGGAGGCCTTCTCAAATATGGGGTGGTTTACATCTTCTCTGTTTTCATAGCTTACCTTTTGGCCGGGCTTGGATTACTTTATTTCACGAACATCCTCCCTACATACTTGCATACATACCTATCATTAGTTGTCGGCGTTCTTATTGTTGCTTTGGGGTTAATAGAAATAAAAGACTTTTTTTGGTACGGCAGGGGCATAAGTCTGGCCATCCCGGGCAGCCAGGCGAAAAAAATTTATGATAAGGTAAAAAAGATAACCTTGCCTGCAGTGATGCTCCTGGGAATTTTTGTTGCCGGGGTCGAACTACCATGCTCCGGCGCCCCATATCTTGGCATTCTTGTACTCCTTTCTCAGAATTTCAATTTGCAGGCATTAATGCTGTTGATATTTTACAACGTAATTTTTGTCATGCCTCTTTTAGTTATGCTTTTAATGGTTTATTTCGGAACAAAAATACAGTATTTGAAAAGATGGAAGCAAAACAACCGCGCTTACATGAGATTCGCAGCCGGAATTGTCTTGATATTATTAGGCTGGCTGCTAATCTTGACTGCCAGCGGGGCAATAAACCTAAACTGATGCAAAATGAAAAAAATTAAGCCAAAAAAGAAATCCGGCAATAAACTGGTTTTGCAGATAGTCAAGCGCAAAGGGCATTCCGAGATTTACGATGAAAGAAAGATTTTTGGCTCGTGCTTTTTTGCCTGCAAGAACGCCCATTTGAGCGACAATGAAGCGGAAGCTATATCTGAAAATGTTGCAGCTAAAGTTACCAAATGGATAAAAGAAAGAAGAGTCGTCTCATCAAACGAAATTTTCAGGTTCATGGCGAATGAGCTTAAAAAACACAACGAGGATGTTTCGTTCCTGTATGAAACCCATCGCGATATATCATAAAACTTATAAAACATTTAAAATTAAAAGATACAGAATGGCAACCAGAATACAAAAAGCTAGAAAAGCATTTGAAAATAAAGATATTTCTTTAGCGAAAGCTGCCCATAGCAGGAAAGCTATCCGGGAAAAATCCCATGGCCCGGAAAACCATGTTACAGTAGGGCAATATCTTGGTGAGTTTGTCTATGGGGCTATTGACGGAACTATAACCACATTTGCGGTCGTAGCGGGCGCTGCCGGCGCATCATTGTCATCGGGGATTGTTATAATACTTGGCTTTGCAAATTTACTGGCAGATGGCTTTTCTATGGCTTGCGGCAATTTTCTGAGTGAAAGGGCGCAAACAGATTACATTGAAAAAGAAAGAAAAAGGGAGGAATGGGAAATAGAGAATGTTCCTGAAGGCGAGGTAGAGGAAATAAGGGAAATATTCAGGAAAAAAGGATTCAAAGGCAGGGACCTTGAAAAAGCCGTTCAAATTATAACTTCTGATAAAAAAGTTTGGGTGGATGCAATGATGTCTGACGAGTTAGGTTTGCTTGAAAGCCCAAAGAGCCCTTGGAAAACGGCAGCAAGCACTTATTTGGGGTTTCTGATGATAGGAATAATTCCCATGATGGCATATGTGCTCTCTTATTTCTTTCCCTTATTTCAGGATAACACCTTCAAGATAGCAATTGCAATGACATTAGTGGCATTGATTACAATTGGAGTGATAAAAAGATATGTCACCAAGAAGAATTTGTGGAAATCTGTAATTGAGACAGTATTTGTCGGTGGCGCAGCAGCAGTCATAGCCTACTTTATAGGATTTTTCCTGAGATGGCTTGTGGGGGCTTATTAAATTTAAAATAAGGCGAAATAATTCCTTATGAACGAAGATAGCATCATTTAATCCTTTTCAGGCGGAATAAAGTTTATTAAATGCAAAAGTTTTCGTGCTATATTATATATAACGTTTGATTATCTAAGGTGTAAGATGAAAAAAATAATTTTAATTGTACTGATTTTAAGTATTTTAGTTATAAGTGCATGTTCAAGTCAAGGTGGAGAGCAAATAGTTGGTCAGGGTTCTGGTGTTACTGAACAAACGCCAGCTTCAACACAGAGCGGAGATTTCAAGGAATTCACGATAACAGCAAAACAATTTGAGTTCGTGCCGTCAACTATAGAAGTCAACAAAGGCGACAAGGTAAGGCTGGTTGTTACAAGTGTTGATGTGCCTCATGGGCTTGCGATTCCGGAGTACGGCATCAACCAAAGGCTTGAGCCGGGAAAGCCTGAAACAATAGAGTTTACAGCTGACAAAGTTGGAACTTTCACAACCTACTGTTCCGTGGTCTGCGGAAGCGGGCATAAGTCAATGAAGGGCCAGCTAATTGTTAAATGATTCTGGGATATTAGGCAAAAGCATGAAAAAACATATTTGTCACGTTGCAGCACTTTTAATTTTTAGTGTTTTATTATTAGTTTCCTGCACGCCCAGTACGCCTAAAAAATCAGGTGTTATTGGAAATCCGGACCTGATTAAAGAAATAATTCACATTGAGCGGCTTAGCATACCTGATGATAACGGAAACAGCAATCTTACGGCTGATGATTTGCAGCGTCTTTGGGAATTGGCCAAAGATGACAAAACAGCTGAAGATTATACGACGGAGATTAATTGGCTGGTAGCCCACAATCAAAGCGAGCATTTGCTTCATGTTACCTCATTTATGAGAGAATATATTAACACGGGCAAAGATACACCGTGCATTCCGCACGAGTTGTGGCACATATCCTTGTATATTAAGTATGGGGACTTGGATTATGCCAAGGATGAAGTAAAATCTCTCGATGAGAAATATAATGACTGGGTTAAGAACGTTGAAGCAAAAAGAAAAGTTTATCCTCAATATTATACCACCTTAGCCGATCTTGAGCAAAAAAGCAAGGATGCTATAGCCAAATTAAAACAGGGTGACTACAGCAACGAAACATTAAATCAGCTTGACCTTATAGGCGAATATGGGGTATGCTAAGAAAATAAATTATAACTAAATGGCTAATTGAAAAAATGAAAAAGCAAAATTTAATCTTTCTCTTGCTGCTATTGCTGATTCCCTTGTCATTTTCACAAACCGGGCTGGAAAAAATACAGCAGTACAACCAGGAGCAGGCTGTTTTTTATCTCCAAAATCTTTCATTTTTTGTCGCATTTGTCGGCGGAATGATAAGCGTCCTGCTTCCGTGCACATTGGCAATACTTCCGGCTTTCTTTGCATACACTTTCAAGGAGCGCAGGGAGATAACAAAGATGACCTTAGTATTCTTTGTCGGATTTTCGCTTATCTTTGTAATACTTGGAATATTTGCTTCCGCAATCGGCCAGACCCTGGCATCAATTCAGGTCGCCAATACAAAAATGCTTGTGATGGTTGCGGGAGCATTATTAATATCGTTCGGAATAATGACCATCCTGGGAAAGGGGTTTAATTTCATAAACCTTGACAAAAAAACCGGGCATGATATTTTTGGAATTTTCTCATTCGGAATTTTATTTGGGTTGGGATGGAGCGCGTGCCTTGGTCCGGTCCTTGCAGGAATACTGCTGATTGCTTCAACGTTCCACAATTATTTCTATGCCGGAGCATTGTTATTTTTCTACTCTTTGGGATTGTTTGTTCCCTTATTTTTGATTTCAATATTTTTTGACAAGTTCAATTTAACTCAGGCGTCATGGATTAAAGGAAAAGAATTTGAAGTGAAAATATTTGGAAAAACTTTTTTCATACACACAACAAAAGTTGCTGCGGGAATCTTGCTGATAGCTTCAGGATTAATTTTTGTAATTTACAATGGCACCACAAAGTTCAATACTCTTGACCCGCTAAAGATATCCATCTATGCTTACATCTTTGAAGGCAACCTTTTCAAAATCCCT
>JBBSWR010000248.1:0-1635 GCA_038046185.1 Nanobdellota archaeon | reverse complement strand
ACACCGGCGCTTTCAGGTTCAGCAATAAGGCAAGAACCTCAATAAGAAAAAAATTGAATATAAAAAAAGGGGATGTAGTGCTCGTGTTCTCTGGCACAATTGTAAGAAGGAAGGGGATAGAAATACTTTTCAGCGCGCTTTCCGAGATAAGAAACAAGAATGCAAAGTTGCTCATCGTGGGCAGCGGCGATTCTCATTATATGAGCGAGCTAAAGAATATGGCAGGCAAACTGAAAATAATTAACAGGGTTATTTTTGCAGGATTTGTAAATAAAAACAAGGTCATGGATTATTTTTCAGCTTCTGATATAGGAGTATGGCCAGGCAACAATTCAGTGAGCATAATTGAGGCAATGGCCTGCGGATTGCCAATAGTTATGGCTGACATGCAGTTAAGCCACCTTGTGGATTACGGGAACGGCGTAAAATTCCCACAGTATAATGTAAAAAAGCTCAGGGAAGCTCTTGAGAAGCTGATAAATGATAAAAAGTCAAGGTCGGAAATGTCCGCAAAATCCCTAAGGGCAGTGACGGAAAACTACAGCTATGATTTAATAGCCAAGAAATTCCTTGAGCTGGCTAGATAGAATTCCCCAGTATCCTTACTATTTTTTCGCTCGCTTTTCCGGAGCCGTATTTTTCCTTCTGGCTGTGCCTTGGATTGAATTTTTTTATTGCACCTGTTATCTTTCTCTTGTCTGCTCCGGTTAGGACATTCCACTTGTCCTCAATTGTTTCCGTCCATTCCGTGGAATCCCTCAGCGTTATGCACGGAACACCAAAATAGTATGCTTCCTTCTGCACCCCTCCAGAATCTGTGAGTATTTTTCTGGAATTCTTCTCGAGCACTAGCATGTCCATGTAGCCAACAGGCCCGGTCACCATGACATTGGAACTTTTCAGCTTTCCGTAGAGCCCGTATTTTTTCAGGCATTTGTCTGTCCTTGGATGGACAGGAAAAACAATCTTTTCTTTTGAATCTGCAAACGCCTCCACAATATTCTTTAAATTTTCCCCGTTGTCAGTATTGGACGCCCTGTGAACCGTAGCAAGCATATATCCCTTTTTATTGAGCCTTAAATCCAGCAATATCCCTGACTTTTTTTCAGCCAACCTTAAGTTTTCTTTTATCGCGTCAATCATGACGTCACCAACAACAAAGACATTTTTCCTTATCCCTTCAGTGTGCAGATTCGACTCTGCTGTCCTTGTCGAGCAGAAGAGAATGTCTGAAACATGGTCCGTCACTATCCTGTTAATCTCTTCAGGCATTGTCCTGTCAAAACTCCTCATTCCTGACTCTATGTGAGCGAGCTTTATTCCGAGCTTTGAAGCCGCCAATGCACCCGCAATTGTAGTGTTTGTGTCCCCTGCTACAATAACAATGTCCGGCTTTTCCTTCAAAAAAACCTCTTCCAGCTTTATCAGCATCTCTCCAGTTTGTTTTCCATGCGTCCCTGAGCCGATTTCAAGATTATAGTCCGGCTCCGGAATTTTCAATTCTCCAAAAAAAACCTTGGACATCTCATAATCATAATGCTGTCCAGTATGGACTGTGATTTCGGTGTGCCGCTTTCTCAATTCCCTTGACAAAGGGCCCTCCTTGACAAATTCAGGCCTTGCCCCTATCACCGA
>JBBSWR010000247.1:0-4627 GCA_038046185.1 Nanobdellota archaeon | reverse complement strand
AGAATCAAACCATCCAGAAAAATCAAACAATTAATGTGAATTTTCTAGATATTGAAATCTATTTTATCACACATGATAATCATGAGTTTCCTTTTTAATTATGTTGTAGATATTTTTCCATTGAAAAAACACTATCATCCCAAATCTTGTTTAATTATAGGATTGAGATGTCTTTCCTTATTCATGTTATCGATGTCACTTTTGATGGTAGGACAAATGACGGCATATCCAAATGTCGCCAATGGTCAATCTGAGCATACCACAGGTATAATCACATTAGATAAAACAACGTACACAATAGGTGAAGCCATACACGTTACTATTATAGATCCAGATAATGTGTTTGTCTCATGGTCTCCAGAATACTGTCCAATCAGAATCATACTTACAAGTAATCCTTTAGGTGTTTGTCATGGTGTAGAATATGGAGCAGATGGAAGTATTGTAACAAATGTTAGTTTTGGAACATCTACACAAATTGCATACTATCCACATGATTATATCAAAGCAAAGCATGGTGATGTCATAACTGTCATCTATTATGATGCAATTTCAGAAAATGGTCAGCCTGCAGAAGTAACAGCTACTGCAAGATTTGAAGTAACTCCTCTAGAAGCATTTCCGAGTAGTGGACTTCAGCATACTATAACGTTTAGCTTTGATGGGCCTAACGGACATGAAACCCATAATGCATTGTTTAGACAATCCAATGGTAAGATCCAAGGAATGCAATTGTATGAATTAAGGAATGGAAATATTGATTCGAATGGAAATATAACGATAGAATCGATTTGTCCTAATGATTCTAGGTATTCTTCTACGTGGACAGGTGTATTAAATTCAGATGGAACTGGATCTGGTACATACCAATGTTCAAATGGTGTGGGTGGGACTTGGAATGCAATTTCAGCAGAAAATAAGGCACCAAATATACCTGCATCCTATCAATGGGATGCATTCGTGAGTGTCACATGTATTGATTGTAATAAAGAAATGTTTTATGGAAATACTATGACTATTAGAGCACATGCAAAGGATCCTTTGATTGTTTACAAACATGTATTGGTTACGATAATGGATCCTTATGGAAATATAGCAATGACCAAAGAGATGGTTATTCCTAAATCTGGCGAAGTTGAAGAAATGATCAATATAACGCCTGAGATTTTCAAATATCCTGGATTTTACATTGTTAAGGGCAAACTATTACTTCCATACCCACGTGTTTTTGGCACTGATGAATGTACTTCTTGTGCTAGTTTCAAAATATCTGAAAAGAATATTCCACAAACATCACCGCAAACACCTTCAATACCAGAATATACTCCACCAAAAACACCTTCAATACCAGAATATACCCTACCACTTGCACCTGCCTCTAAATACAATACCTATCAGAATCAGAAATATGGTTTTTCAATGCAATATCCTTCATCTTGGATTAACCAAGATACCTCACTAAGGGGAACCGAGGGGGTTTACATTACTAAGTTTACTTCAGCATCAAGCGATGCTGCATTGCGTGTGGTGCTTAGATCAGATGACACCAGATATCGTGGTTTAGACAATCAACACTATTCGGATATGTTGATTGAAAGTTTTCGTCAGGAATGTACAAACATGTCTTTTGAAATATACGGGGTTACTTGTTCTGATTTCAAGGTCAGTAATACAAACACCGGTTATACTGATAAGGGATATTTTACATATGTACTAACTTATACACAAAATATACATCAAAAGGATGACACTGTTCATAATACAGCATATGTAATTCTACAAATTCCCGACGGAAAAGACACATGGATATTATCAATACAAACTTTTGTCAGTGAGATGGAAACATACACTAATGAGTTAGAAGTCATGACTAACTCCTTCACAATTTTCGATTATAATGGGTATGCCCAAAACCCAAACCAAAAAACAATTGCAGAATCTATGGACATGAAAACTAAAACTGCAAAAACTCTCACACATGAAAACAAGCAATATGGTTTTTCAGTAAACTATCCATCTACTTGGCAAAAAGACACTACTTTGGATAAGGATTCTGATAACCCAAACCGTATGACACTTGCGACATTCTTTCATCCTCAACAAGATGGACTCTTTATCATTGGACTTGCAGAAAATGATCCTTATCTCAAAGGATTAGATGGACAGCAACTCTTAGACGCAATTAAACAAGAATTGACTACATATTGCACAGATCCGGATTGTACAGATCTTGAATTTTTGTCATCAGGAGTTGAGACTCATGTAAATGGATACAAGTTGTATTACGTTACTTTTACTTCCGTTATCACAATAGATGAAAGTACGATGAATACAATGTTTGTTTATGCTATAATTCCTGACGGTGATGATTTTTGGTTGATGTCTACATCTTTTTTTGATCCAGACACATTTGACCAACTTTTGACTGAAATTACCCCCATGGCAGAATCATTCACCATTTTTGATTATGAAGGAGAACAAATTGCAAAAAAAGTTCCTGAATGGTTTAAAGGAACAACAAAGTGGTGGGCAGATGGTCAAGTTGATGATCAGACTTTTCTAAATGGTGTGGGATTTATGATCAAAGAGGACATTATCCACATACCAGTTATCCCTGAACAAGCTGTAGATATTACAAAAGAAAAAATCCCAGATTGGGTTCGAATTAATGCAAAATGGTGGGCAGATGGTAAAATTTCTGAAGACGAATTTGTTAATGGTATTGAATACTTGGTAAAGAATGGAATTATCCTCGCAAATTAAACTCATACCTAAAATTAAAAAGATAAACTGCAAATTTCATGAATCTATTCATGATTTATATGAAAAATGTATGAAATTGTCACGACTGAATGGTAGTGTATATCAGTGCATATCAGTGAATATCGTTGATAACTAGTGCATATCAGTGACAACTAGTGCATATTTCGGTGAATACTAGTGAATATGAGAGATTCACGCATGAATATTATGATTCAAGAAGAAAGTATCTGGTTTTTGAATATCAGTGAATAATGGTGTCAATCAATGCTAAATGGTGAATCATTGAATAGTTGTGAAAAATAATTTTAATACAAAGATTATATCCGTATTTAGTAACCTCAATTGATTTCAAAATGACAGAAGCTACTCCAGAATTATTAGTAATTCCGTATTTTCTTTTCACTATAGTGTTTTTGAGTATGTATGTATTATTAACTGAATTTGCATTACCAAAACGAAATTCATTTGTTTTTGGAATGCTACTTGGCATTTTGATATACTCAATGTTAATTTATGGAATCGATGTTAAATCAGTCGAAAGTCTTCCTGAATGGATTGTTAAATTTGCATCAGTACTTTATGGGGCAACACTTTACATTACATTAATCATAATGATTGTGATTGGTGCAATATTTCAACAATTTACAAATAAAAAAGGAGTTAATTGGCTTGCAGGAATTGCAGTTCCATTTAGTATCTTTGAAGCTTATTTTACTATAATATGTGTAGGAAATATTCCATTTGTAGAGAATCTTGTGTTATGTACTCCAAAATGATTAATTTTTGATTTTTAGTATGCATTCATACAATCACAAGTATCTAAATCCTAAAAAACTAGTAGTTCATACACTGTGATAATTACATGACAACAATTATTTTTCCAGATGAAGCATTTCCATTAATTGATTCTTACTCACCACTAGATACTATGATTTGCAAACAGAAACCATTTGGAGATGTTACTGCTGAAGAATATTTCCAATTTGCAAAAGAGGCTCAAAAAAGAACAGACAAAGGTGGTTCTGTTGATGCATTAAGTAATGCAAAACGATGTTTTCATTATCAAATTGATCGATTATTGTATAGATATGGCATTTATGAAGCATATGTCAATACAGACTTTCCTGAAAAGGTAGCGATTTTAGCAGAATTACATATTCTTCCAAGTACATTATTGAGGACGTTTAACAGAGAACGAAATGCTATGGAGCATGATTATTCATCACCAGATAAAGAAATTGTTGATGGAGCAATTGATTTATGTGATTTATTATTTTTGGCAACCGAGAGATACTTACAATCAACTCCTGCAAGGATAAGAATAAAATTTAAAAATGATCAAAGAGATTTGCTTTACTTTTTAGAACCTGGAACAACAAAAATTAACATTTTTGAGATAAAAGGAACACAACTAGAAACATCAGAACATGGAGGTTTCTATTCAGGAAATATTTATGAATTTGGAAATGATGAAATATTGAAAAATGGAATAACGTTGAATTCATTACCTAATGAAGATATAGACTTGACAAAAAACAATAAAACAAATTGGCAGACATTACTAACAATTTTTTCTGAACTTGGAAGAAATCCTAGAGGGAATATACAAGAACCAGATGAACATATGATAACTATGTCACATGTGATTCCATTTGAAATTGTCAAGAAATTTATGAATAAAATAGGAAACGAAAATGAATCTTAGATGTTTTCTTTCTTAAAATAATTCAATGATATTGGCATTGATTCATTACCCTACCTCTGATCAATACTTTGTATTGTATCAAGCCATAGTCTTTTCCTGTCTGCATTAAGATTCACTTCTCTAGTGATTGGTTGTATTTTTCCAATGTCTTTGATTTTA
>JBBSWR010000246.1:6692-8830 GCA_038046185.1 Nanobdellota archaeon | reverse complement strand
TATCGTTTCCGGTATCTGCGACATAGACGTAACCTGTACTGTTTATTGCTATTCCCATAGGTGTTGTAAATTGACCGTTACCTGAACCAGCGGATCCAAATGATGTGGAATATACACCACTTGGATTAAATATTTTAATGACATCACTACCGGTATCTGCGACATAGACGTAACCTGTACTGTTTATTGCTATTCCAGCAGTTCCATTAAGTGCACCAGATGTACTATTCCATTGTACTGCACCATTTGAAGTAAAATTAACCAATTCATTTCTGCCAACAGAAGCGGCAATGAAATTTCCATTGTAAGTAGCTACTCCCAGTGGAAGATTGATTGGCATTGATGATGGAGTAGATGCAAATGCGTTATTGTTTGCATATCCGGTACTATTTCCAAATCTAAATTCAAGATGATGTTTTCCTGGTGTTAGTACATGACTTGTTTCATATCCTGTTTCATTACAGGTATAATTTTGGACAACGATTGATCCATTTATCCATTGATGTTGTATTGTATTTTCACCACATTTGATAGACAGTAAATTTAGATCATATGGCAATGATTCTCCGAATGTTGTTCCATTAATGGCAGATATTACAAGATCAGCAGTTCCATTTGTTGTAAATCTTACTTCCCAATTTCCACCTACCACTGGGTAGCTTTGTACATTAATTATTACAATATTAGCCACAATCTCAAATTGCTGTTCTGACATTTGAGGTACTATCCACTGCATTTGATCTATTATGCCATTACCATTAGTATCAATAAATTGGACTGCAAATCTAGGATCAGATGTTACATTCATTTTTGTACCGTTGATATTCCAGAAAAGATCAAATGTTATTCCTTGGGACACTAGATCTTCTGGAATCGCAGAATAAGAAATGACATTTGTATAGTGTAATGTTGAATCATGTGTAACAGTAACTGTTTTGTTGTACAATGAATTTGTAGAATATTCTTCTTCTATAACATAAGGAGCAGGAGTCTCAAATTTGATCTCAATTTGATCTGCAGTATCATTCACAACAAGTAATTTTGTTGGTTTGTCTTGTTGGATTTGTTCTGGTATATCATCTAAAGATGCAATAAGTTTATCATACTGGTCTGGATCTGTAGAGTTTTCTATTCTAAGATTAATGATTTGGTTTTCTTTTATGTCTGCATTATTCATGATACCTTCTGCTTTGTATAATGTCTCTTGAGTTTGCTGTTCCATAGTGGTAACTTGTGTAATTTCTGCATCTTCAGGAAGCTCGATTGTAATTCCATCTGTTTTATTGGATAATTCTATAGTTTGGGTCCACATTGCTGGTTTTCCAATCTCTATTGTTTCATGAATAAGGTCTAGATGAGTTACTGTAGAGTTGGTTGGTACTAGTGTAGAGTTTGTAGCCAAAACATTTTCTTGGATAATTTGTTGCATTATTTCCTCTAAACTGATTTCTACATCCAAAGAAGAGTAGTAATCAGATTGTTCTTGATATATTTGATTTAATTTTTGTTCATCGAATATTGAATTATGTATTGATATGGCATCTATTTCTCCCGAAAAATTATTTTGTGATTGTGGTGAACCGTTGTTAGTAGAAACATATGCTCCAATGACAATATCTTGATTGGAGTATATTGTATTTACTTGTGATTCAACAAGTTTTCCATCAACAGATATTGTTACTGTGTCTGCAAGTTCTGTTGTTGCATCTAGTTTTCCATTAATGTAAATTTTGATAGAGTTGCCATCAAATGTAGTAGAAATATGAGTCCATTGTTCTTGAATTGTGCTGTTTGATTTTACATATGTCCACTTGATTCCATCAAATATGGAAAACTTTGCAGTATGTTTCGGCTCTATATTGTTATTCATCGATAAAATAAATGAATTTTCTTTACTAATTATTGTAAATTCACTTGAACCATTTGAATAATCTGGTTTTATCCAAGCAGAAATTGTGAATGTAGATAATACGTCAGTGGAATTGTTTTGAATTGTAACAAAGTTTTCATTTCCATCAAGATGAAGTGTTGCAGGACTAGTTTGATTGATATTTTCTGTGTCAAAATTTAGATCTAATAGTACATCAGATGTTATCACGGTAGATGATGAAATTTCTATTGATGTGGCATTGATTGGC